>DASTYP010000099.1:0-5822 GCA_035764845.1 Candidatus Limnocylindria bacterium | reverse complement strand
CCGCCCGCGATGCGGCGTACCGGGGCGTAGCCGAGGTGGCGCTGGAGGGGTCGCAGTACCGGACTGACGTGGCGGCCCGAGAGGTGCGCTCCGCGGTGGAGATGGAAGCGCAACCCTCGGGCCGCTGACGGTCAGCCTCCGCGCGCGCTCCCGGGCACCGTGGCATCCACCCACACGAGGCGGTGATCCGAGCTCGGGAACGGGAAGACCCCGGTGAGCGACGAGAGCGGGTCGGCCTGGACGGGACAGAAGACGCCAGCGTCCACGATGTGCAGACTCCGACTTGGCAGCACGTAGTCCGCCCGCAGGTTCCCGGGCGCCGAGTCGGAGAAGTCCGCCGTGTCGTAGCGCGGATCACTACGGGCGTCCATGCGACGCGACGTGGGGCAGCACATCGCGCGCCAGCCATCGTACGCGCGTGGCGCAGCCGGACGGGTATGCTTTCGGTCGTGCCGACCGTCGCCGTGTTGTGCGGCTCCCGCTCCGACCTCGGGACCCTGAAGGGCTGCTTCGACGTGCTCGACTTGTACGAGATCCCGTGGGAAGCATCGGTCATCAGCGCCCACCGGCAGGCCGATGCGCTCCATGCCTACGTCGCCGAGGCCGAGGCGGCCGGCGTGAAGCTGTTCATCGGTGCGGCCGGACTCGCTGCCCACCTGCCCGGCGTGCTGGCCAGCCTGACGGCAAAGCCGGTCATCGGGGTTCCGCTGGACGGCGGAGCCCTCGGCGGGGCCGATGCGCTGTACGCCGTGGTGCAGATGCCGCCCGGGGTGCCGGTCGCGACCGTGGCCATCGGCAGCGCCGGCGCGAAGAACGCCGCGCACCTCGCGGCCCGCATCCTGGCCCTCGGCGACAACGGCATCGCGCAGCGCGTGGCCGCGTTCCGCGACGACCAGGCCGGCAAGGCCGAGCTGAGGATCGATCCCCGGGCGTGATCGACCGGTACGCGCTCCCCGAGCTGCGAGACATCTTCAGCGAGCGGCACAAGCTCGACCTGTGGCTGCGCATCGAGCTGCTGGCCGTCGAGGCGTGGCGTGACGCCGGCCTGGTGCCGCACGACGATTGGGAGCGGATCCGCGCGGCCGCCGGCGAGGTGGACGCGGAGCGCGCGCGGGAGATCGAGCAGGAGTCGCAGCACGACGTCATCGCGTTCCTGCGCTCCGTCACCGAGCGCCTGGGCCCCGAGGGCCGCTGGCTGCACTACGGGCTGACCAGCTCGGACGTCCTCGACACCGCGACCGCGGTCGTGCTGCGCGACGCGGCGAGGGTGATCGAGCGGGAGCTGCACCGGCTGGTGGAGGTCGTGCGCCGGCTGGCCCTGCAGTACCGCACCACGCCGATGGTCGGGCGCAGCCACGGGATCCACGCCGAGCCCATCACCTTCGGGTTCAAGGCGGCCGGCTGGTACGCCGAGCTGCGGCGCAACGTCGAGCGGCTGGCGCGCGCCCGCGAGGCGATCGCCACCGGCTCCATCTCCGGCGCGGTCGGGACCCACGCCAACGTGACGGCCGAGGTCGAGCGCCACGTCCTCGACGGGCTGGGCTTGCAGCCCGACCCGGCGCCGACGCAGGTCGTGAGCCGCGACCGCCACGCGGAGCTGCTCACCACGCTGGCCATCCTGGGCGGCACGCTGGAGCGGATCGCGGTCGAGATCCGGCACCTGCAGCGCACGGAGGTCGGCGAGGCGTTCGAGCCGTTCGGGTCGGGCCAGCAGGGTTCGAGCGCCATGCCCCACAAGCGCAACCCGGTCCTCGCCGAGCGCATCTCCGGCCTGGCGCGCCTGCTGCGTGCCGATGCGCTGGTCGGGCTCGAGAACATGGCGCTGTGGCACGAGCGCGACATCAGCCACAGCTCCGCGGAGCGCTTCGTGTTCGAACGGTCGCTGGGCGTGGCCGCCTATGCGACGCGCACGCTGGCCGATCTCCTCGACGGCCTCGAGGTCGATGCGGAGCGGATGCGGTCGAACCTCGAGCAGCTGGGGGGCATGGTCTACTCCGAGGCCCTGCTGCTGGCCATGGTGGCGAAGGGCGCGGACCGCCAGGCCGCGTACCGGCTGGTGCAGGGCGCGGCGAGGCGGGGGTGGGCGGGCGAGACGACCTTCGCCGATGCCCTGCGCACCGACCCCGCCGTGGCCGAGTGGCTGGCCCCCGAGGAGATCGAGCGCGCCATGGACCTCGACCACCACCTGGCCGGCATCGACGCCACGTACCGGGCGCTGCGTCTCGCCGGCGACGACGCGGGCGAGTAGGGACCGCCGCACATGGCGGGCTGGGTCGCAGCGGCCACCGGCGCGGGCGACGACGTGGCCGAACGGCCGGGGCTGTGGGTGCCGGCCGCGCTCGGCTGGATCGGCACGGTCGGGTGGATCCCGCTGGTCGCCGGCGTGGCGCGACCGCCGACGACCTCGGAGCTGACCTACGCCGGGCAGGCGATCTTCAGCTCCGGCGCGTGGCCGTGGAACGCGGTGGCCCTCGGCGTCGCGGCCGTCGGTGTGCTCGTCGTGGCGATGGGCGCCGCGGCCTACGGTGACGCGTGGCTCATCCGGCGCCTGGCCGGACGCGCAGGACCGTCCCTGGACGAGGTCGAGGGCGCGGCCGCGGTGCAGCTCGTCGCCGTGGCGCCGGCCATCATGGCCCTGATCGCGGCCTCGACGACCCTGGTCGTCATCGGGCCGCAGGAGTTCAACGCGCCGAGTGGCGCCGTTCCGCCGATCCTCCGCGTGGCGCTGCGGCTGTGGCCGTTCCTCGCCGCGGCGGTGCTCCTGGCGCTCGTCGGGAGTGCATGGGGAGCGGCCGCCGTGCGATGGGGACTCGCCACCGACCGCTTCGCGCGGTCGGCCCTGTGGGCGCCCCGGCGGCTGCTCGAGGCAGCGCCGGGCTCGGTGCTGCAGGCGGTCATCGGCCCCATCGTCGGTCTGGTCTACCTGGTCGTGGCGACGGCGCTGCTGCGCGTGCTGTGGGCGCCCATCGAGGTGCAGCTCGGGTCGGGGATCGACGCGGCGCCGCTCCTGCTGCTGGTAGGCTTCGTGGCGATCTGGCTGTGCCTGGTCCTCGGCGGTGGAGCGCTCCGGGCGTGGAGCTGCGCGACGTGGAGCCGACTGCTCGCGGCCGAACCATTGCCCGACCCGCAGCCGGCCACACGGGAGCGACCGATCGACCGATGACCCCGGATCTGTCCATCGAGGTCCAGCTGGACCTGGCCCTGCGGTTGACCGTCGGCCTCATCCTCGGCGCGATCATCGGCTTCGAGCGCGAGCTGCACCGCCAGCCGGCCGGCTTCCGGACTCACAGCCTGGTGTCGCTGGGCGCGGCCCTGTTCACCATCGTCAGCGCCTACGGCTTCGTCGGCGACCAGGTCGATCCCACGCGCATCGCGGCGCAGATCGTGTCGGGCATCGGCTTCATCGGCGCCGGCACGATCCTCCAGCACCGCGGGCACATCCGCGGCCTGACCACGGCGGCGAGCCTCTGGTCGGTGGCCGCGATCGGCACGGCAGCGGGCGCACGGCTGTACGTCGTGGCGATCATCGGCACGGTGCTCATCCTGATCATCCTCTCCATCCTCGACCGGGTCGAGACGATGGCCCGCCACCGCCTGCAGCTGCCCCCCGAGGGCTTCATCCTTCCCGACGACCAGGGACCCGACGACGGCAAGAGCGAGGACCTCCCATGACCATCACGACCACCCGGCTCGAGGGGCTGCCGCTGGTGCACCGCGGCAAGGTGCGCGAGACGTACGAGATCGATCCGCAGCACCTGCTGCTGGTCGCCACCGACCGGCTGTCGGCCTTCGACGTCGTCTTCGACCAGCCGATCCCGGACAAGGGCGCCGTCCTCACCCGCCTCTCGGCATGGTGGTTCAGCGAGCTTGCCGACCTGGGTCCGACCCATTTCGTCTCCGCCGACGTCGCGGACCTCCCGGAGCCGGCGCGGACCCCGGAGATGGCGCCGCGCTCCATGGTCGTGCGGCGCGCGCAGCGGGTCGACGTCGAGTGCGTGGTGCGCGGTTACCTCGCGGGGTCGGGCTGGGCCGAGTACCGCACGCAGGGGACGGTCTGCGGCCACCGGCTCCCGGACGGGCTGCGCGAGGCCGACCGGCTGCCGGAGCCGATCTTCACCCCGTCGACCAAGGCCGAGGTGGGCCACGACGAGAACATCAGCCGCGAGACCCTCGCCGAGATGGTGGGCGCAGAGCTGGCCCGTGAGCTCGAGGATCGGTCGATCGCGCTGTACCAGGCCGGGGCGCGGCGAGCCGAGGAGGTCGGGCTCATCCTGGCCGACACGAAGTTCGAGTTCGGCCACATCGACGGGCGGCTGGCGCTGATCGACGAGG
The DNA here is from genome assembly GCA_035764845.1 of Candidatus Limnocylindria bacterium. Lineage (GTDB taxonomy): Bacteria > Chloroflexota > Limnocylindria > QHBO01 > QHBO01 > JACDBZ01. Next base: position 1,490 of record DASTYP010000099.1, on the reverse strand, counting down.
TGCTGACGCCGGATTCCAGCCGCTTCTGGGACGCCGACCGCTACGAGCCCGGCATGAGCCCGCCGAGCTTCGACAAGCAGTTCGTGCGCGACTTCGTCGCCGATTCGGGTTGGAACAAGGAGCCGCCCGCACCCGAGCTGCCGGCCGACGTGATCGCCGGAACCCGAGACCGCTACGTGGCCGCCTTCGAGCGCCTGACCGGGCGCGCCTGGGAGGGCTGAACGCGAACCGATGCGCTGGCTCGCCGAGGTCCACGTCGCCCTGAAGAGCGGCATCGCCGATCCGGAGGGGCAGACCATCGCGGCCGCCCTGCGCTCGCTCGGCTACGCCAGCGTGGGCGACGTGCGGTCGGGGAAGCTCCTGCGCATCGGCTTCGATGCCGATGATCCTCCCACCGCCGAGGCGACCGTGGCCGAGATGTGCCGGCGCCTGCTCGCGAACCCGGTGACCGAGACGGCCACGTGGGAGCTGCGCGCCGACGAGCAGCAGGACGCCGAACCGGCGATGCCCTCGTGACCGCGCTGGTCGCCGCCCGACCGCGCGTGGCCGTCGTCGTCTTCCCGGGCACCTGGAGCGAACGAGACTTTCTCCACGTCGCGCAGTCGGTGCTCGGGTGGGAGGCGTGGACGGTGTGGCACACCGCGACGGACCTCGGCTCGCCCGACGCGGTGGTGCTGCCCGGCGGCTTCGCGCACGGCGACCACCTGCGGACGGGCGCCATCGCGCGATTCTCGCCGGTGATGGGCCCCGTCGAGGCGTTCGCTGCCGCGGGCGGCCCGGTCATCGGCTCGTGCAACGGCTTCCAGGTCCTCACCGAAGCCGGAATGCTTCCGGGCGCGCTGATGCGGAATGACCACCTGGAGTTCCGCTGCGACTGGCAGTGGCTGCGGGTGGAGCATCCGGCGTCGGCCGCGGCGTGGCTGGGTGACCTGGCCGACGGCGAGGCGATCCGCCTGCCGATCTCGCACGGCGAGGGGCGGTACGTGGCCGACGCCGCCACCCTCGACGCGCTCGAGGCCGGCGGCCGCGTGGTGCTGCGCTACGCGGACTCGGCCGGTGACGTGACCTCGGCGGCGAATCCGAATGGCTCCGAGCGGGGGATCGCGGGGATCGTGAACGAGCGCGGCAACGTGCTGGGCCTGATGCCGCACCCGGAGCGCGCGGCGGAGGCCGAGGTGGGCGGCACCGACGGGCTGCGCCTCTTTCGCTCGCTGGAACGCTGGCTGCAGCATCAGCCGGCGGCCGCCGAGCGTCGGCTATGATCGGCCAGAACCTCTGAGCCGGCCCCCAGGGAGGCGATGACTCGCATGGACAACGACGACCGGGACCGCCGCGACTGGCCGAGCGAGGACGAGGCCACCCGGCCCGCCGCCGAGCCCGACGGGGCGGCCGAACTCACCGACGCACCTGCCCCCACCGAGCCCGGTGACCTGGCTGAGCCACGACCGTGGGACGAGCCCGCCGCGTCGCCACCGACCCCGGACGCGACC
>DASTYP010000098.1:0-9857 GCA_035764845.1 Candidatus Limnocylindria bacterium | reverse complement strand
ACCGGTCCGGCCATGGCGGTGCCCGCGTTGAGGATGCCCATGAAGCGCCCGGCCGTCTCCTTGGGAATGACGTCGGCCATCAGCGCCCAGTCGGCCGAGAGGAACAGCCCCATGCCGATGCCGAACGGCACCCACGCGGCGATGGCGAGCTCCGGGGTCGGCGCCGCCGCCACGCCGAGCAGCCCCGCGGCCGCGATGGCGCCCGCGATCCAGATGACGCTGCGCCGCCCGAGCCGGTCCGACAGCCGTCCGCCCGGGATGGCGGCGAGCGCCGTGGTCACGCCGACGATGGCGGTCGCGACGAAGACGATGCCGTCGGCGTCCGCCGGCGCCATGCCGTGCGAGCGCCGGAAGTAGCCGACCGCGATGAGCGTGGCGTTGTACGCGCCCAGGAAGAGGAGGCGGACGGCCAGCAGCCACAGGACGTCGCGCTGGTGCAGCACGTCGCGTCCCCAGGCCGACAGCGCGATCTCGCGCCACGAACGCGTGCGTCGCGGGGCGGCCGATCCCTCGTCCACGGTGAGCACCAGCACCACCATGGTGGCGACCTCGACCAGGCCGAGGGCGAGCGTGGCCAGCGCGACGTTCTCGACCATGCCGCCCACCGCTGCGATTCCGACGCCCAGGATCGTCCCGAGCGTCAGCATCAGCCCCATCAGGCCGCTGGCCAGGCCCACCTGCCTCGCCGGGACGAGGTCCGGCACGTACCCCTGGAACGGACCCTGCGCGAAGTTCGAGCTGACCTGGAGCAGGAAGTAGAACGCGACCAGGGCGACGAAGTCATTGCTGAACGCGATGCCGGCCAGGAACACGACGTCGAGCAGCGAGCCGATGACGATGTACGGCTTGCGCCGCCCCCAACGTGTGACGGTGTAGTCGCTGATGACCCCGATCGTCGGCTGGATGACGATGGGGGCGACGGCCCCGGCCAGCATCACGATCGCGAGCAGCGTGCCCTGTGTCTCGCGGCTGACATCGTCCAGGCGGCCGGGAATGATCGTGATGTTGAGGCCGCCCCAGATGGTCTGGATGCCCAGCCAGTAGATCGACAGCGTGATCAGCTGCGAGAGCGGTAGCGGTAGCCGCGGTGGCCCGGGTGCGGCGTGGTTCACGGGGCGGAATCTACGCTAGGCTCCCCGCCGATGGAAGGGACGAAGCGCCACGACGCTCCCGCCGAGGAGGAAGGCGCGCGGTGGCTGGTCATGCGCCATCCCGACCTGCGCCGCTACCTGGCGGCGCGCTTCGTCGTCTCGACCGCGGTCCAGATCCAGACCGTCGCCGTCGGCTGGCACATCTACACCGAGACCGGCGACCCGCTCCACCTGGGCCTGGTCGGCCTCTCCCAGTTCCTGCCGTTCATCCTGCTGATCCTCCCCGCCGGGCACGTCGCCGACCAGTTCGACCGGCGCCGGGTCCAGCTTGTGACCTTCTCGATCCTGGCGCTGTGCGCGGCGGCGCTCCTGGCGCTCGCCGTCGCCGGGACCCGGGATCCGCTGCCGGTGTTCGGCGTCATGGCGGTCTTCGGCGCGGCGCGGGCCTTCAACCACCCGACCGGGCAGGCGCTGCTGGTCAACGTCGCGACGCCGGCGCTCTTCCCGCGCGCCGTGGCGGTGAACGCCTCGCTGCTCCAGGTGGCCACGATCATCGGGCCGGCGCTCGGAGGCGCCATCGTCATCGCTGGTGTGGCGCCGGCCTACGCCGTCACGCTCGCCATGCTGCTGGTGGGGGTTGTGCTGATCGCCGGGCTGCGCGCGGGCGGCCGGGGCGAGGCGGTTCGCGAGCCGGTGTCGTGGAGCTCGCTCCTGTCCGGCATCCGCTTCGTCCGGGGCCACCCCGCCGTCCTCGGCTCCATCTCACTCGACCTGTTCGCCGTGCTGTTCGGCGGCGCCACCGCCCTGCTGCCGATCTACGCCGGCGAGATCCTGCACGCGGGGCCGGTCGGCCTCGGCATCATGCGCGCCGCACCCGCGGTCGGGGCCGCGGTCCTCGCGGCGGCCGTCGCCACCCGCCCCATCCGTCGCCACGCCGGCCGCTGGATGTTCGGCGGTGTCGCGGCCTTCGGCCTGGCGACGCTCGTCTTCGGCGTGTCCACGCATCTCGTCGTGAGCGTCGCGGCCCTGGCCGTGATGGGCGCCGGGGACATGGTCAGCGTCTACGTGCGCCACCTGCTGGTCCAGCTCGAGACCCCCGACGAGATCCGCGGCCGCGTCAGCGCCGTGAACGCCGTCTTCATCGGCGCCTCCAACGAGCTGGGCGAGTTCGAGTCCGGCATCACCGCCTCGTGGTGGGGCATCGTCCCGGCCGTCCTGGTCGGCGGCGCGGCGACCCTGGCGGTGGCGGCGGCGTGGACGCGCCTCTTCCCCGTGCTGTGGCGTCTGGACCGATTCCCCGGCCAGCGGGAGTCGTCAGCGCATCCGGGCTAGAATCGGCCGGTGATCGACCCCATCGCGCTCGAGATCGGGCCGCTGCAGCTGCACTGGTACGGCATCATCATCGCGGCGGCGGTGCTGATCGGCGGCCTGCTCGGCACCCGGGTCGCCCGCTGGCTCAACGAGAACCCGGACGACGGCTGGTCGATGCTGCTGCTCGTCATGGTGCTGGCGGTCATCGGCGCCCGGCTCTACCACGTCATCCACCTGTGGGACTACTACAGCCAGAACCCGCTCCTGATCCCGCAGGTGTGGAACGGCGGGCTCGGCATCCCGGGCGGCGTGGCCGGTGGGGCGCTGGGCATCTTCCTCTACACCCGGGCGAACCATCTCAACGCCGCGCGCTGGATGGACGTCTTCGCGCCGGCGCTGCTGCTCGGCCAGGTCATCGGCCGGTTGGGCAACTTCGTGAACCAGGAGCTGTACGGGCCGCCCATCAGCGAGTGCGGCAACGGCACGTTCCCGCCCTGCCTGCCGTGGGGCATCCAGATCGACGCCGCTCACCGCGCCGGCACCCCGTGGGACGCGGTGACCTACCCGGTCGACACGACCTTCTTCGTGCCGATGTTCGCGTACGAGATGGTGCTCAACCTGATCGGCATGCTGGTGATCCTGTGGGTCATCCGCCGATTCGGCTCGCGGCTCTTCGCCGGCGACGCGGTGCTGATGTACATCATGTGGTACGGCTCCGTCCGCACCCTGCTCGAGACCTACCGGGTCAACAACTGGACCATCCTGGGCGTGCCGACCGCGATGTGGATCGGCATCATCGGGGTTGTCCTGTCGGCTGCCTGGTTCTGGTACCGCCACCGCCGCGGCTGGGGCTCGCCGATGATCAACCCGGGGCCGTCACCGGAGTCGTCGCAGCCCGCTGACGACGTGCGGCCGCAGCCGGAGCCGACCGCTGGCTGACGAGCGCGGCGGGATCCTGCCGGACGTCACCGCCGCCATCGGGCGCACGCCGCTCGTCGCGCTGGACCGCTTGGCGGCCGATGTCCGCCCGCGCATCGCGGCGAAGCTGGAGCACATGAACCCCGGTGGCTCGGTCAAGGACCGCATCGCCATGCCGATGATCGAGGCGGCCGAGCGGGCCGGGCTGCTCAAGCCCGGCGGCGTGATCGTCGAGCCGACTAGCGGCAACACCGGGGTCGGGCTGGCGCAGGCGGCGGCCGTGAAGGGGTATCGGTGCATCTTCGTGATGGCCGACAAGCAGTCCGAGGAGAAGCGAGCTCTCCTGCGCGCGTACGGCGCGGAGGTCGTGGTGTGCCCCACCGACGTCGCCCCCGAGGACCCGCGCTCGTACTACTCGGTATCCGATCGCCTGGCGCGCGAGACCCCAGGCGGCTGGAAGCCGGACCAGTACCACAATGCGGCGAATCCCGAGGCGCACTACCTCACCACCGGACCGGAGATCTGGGAGGCGACCGAGGGCCGTCTCACGCACCTGGTGATCGCCGTCGGGACCGGCGGCACCGTCACCGGAGCGGGGCGCTACCTGAAGGAGCGCAATCCGGCCATCGAGATCATCGGGGCCGACCCCGCCGGCTCCGTGTACTCCGGCGACACGCCGCGCGCGTACCTCACCGAGGGGATCGGGGAGGACTTCTGGCCCGAAACGTACGACACGCGGATCTGCGATGTGATCGTCCGCGTCAGCGACCGCGACTCGATGCTGATGGCGCGCGCCGCCACGGCGGCGGAGGGCATCCTGATGGGGGAGTCGTGCGGGACCGCGCTGTGGGCCGCGCTCCAGGTCGCGCGCGATCTCGACGATCCCGAGGCGCTGATGGTCGTCCTGCTGCCCGACTCGGGCCGCAACTACGTCGGGAAGCTCTACAACGATGAGTGGCTGCGTTCGGTCGGTGTGTTGGGCGCCGACGAGTCGGTGACGTCGTACGACTGGCGGACCACCCGTGCCGAGGTCGTGCTGCGCGGCGAGCAGATCCCGCAGCCGTCGTAGAGCGGGTCAGGTCGAAGGAGCCTCCGGTGGCCGCTGGCCGCGCTCCCCTTCCTCCGACATCGTGTCGCCCGCGGGGTTGGCGATGGTCGGCCCCGCATCGTCGTAGTCTCCGCCTGTCTCGGATGAGGAGCCGCCGTACGTCGACTCGTCGATGGGAGGGGAGTCCTGGTCGCGCTCACGTTCGTCCATGCTGGCGGCCACTCGCAGCCTGCGTGCCAGCAGTCCGGCGTTCCTGACGGGAACCGGCCGGCGCGGTATCGTTGCCGTTCTGATCACCGAGGGAGCACGACGAGGAGCCTCATGACGCACGTCGCAGAGCCGCCGGCCTCGGCCCAGGAAGGGTCGAGCGAGCTGGAGCGGGTCAACCACTGGATCGGCGGGGGCCGCGTGGCCGGCACGAGCGGCCGTCGAGGCCCGGTCTACAACCCGGCCACGGGCGAGGTCGCGCGCGAGGTCGACTTCGCATCGGTCGAGGAGGTGGATGCCGCGGTTCGCGCAGCGCACGAGGCGTTCCCGGCGTGGCGCGCCACCAGCATCAGCCGCCGGACCGAGATCCTGTTCCGCATCCGCAACCTGGTCGACCAGCATCGCGAGGAGATCGCCGCGCACCTGACCCGGGAGCACGGCAAGGTCCGGACCGATGCGCTGGGCGAGGTCGCCCGCGGCCTCGAGAACATCGAGTTCGCGACCGGCATCTCGCACCTGCTCAAGGGCGGCTTCAGCGAGCAGGCCTCGACCGGGGTCGACGTGTACCAGCTCCGCCAGCCCCTGGGCGTCGTGGCCGGCATCACGCCGTTCAACTTCCCGGCCATGGTGCCGATGTGGATGTTCGCCAATGCCATCGCCTGCGGCAACACCTTCGTGCTCAAGCCATCTGAGAAGGACCCGTCCGCATCGGTCTACCTCGCCGAGCTGATGAAGGAGGCCGGCCTGCCGGACGGCGTCTTCAACGTCGTCCACGGCGACAAGGTGGCGGTCGACCGCATCCTCGAGCACCCCGACATCGCGGCCGTCAGCTTCGTCGGCAGCACGCCGATCGCGCGCTACATCTACGAGACGGGCACGAAGAACGGCAAGCGCGTGCAGGCCCTGGGCGGTGCGAAGAACCACATGATCGTCCTGCCGGACGCCGATATCGACATGGCTGCCGATGCCGCCGTCTCCGCCGCCTACGGCTCCGCCGGCGAGCGCTGCATGGCCATCAGCGTGGTCGTGGCCGTCGGTGACGTCGCCGATCCGCTGGTCGGCGCGATCGAGCAGCGGCTGCCGAAGATCAAGATCGGCCCCGGCCACGAGGAGGGCTCCGAGATGGGCCCGCTCATCACGCGCGAGCACCGGGACAAGGTGGCCTCGTACCTGGATTCGGGGGTCTCGCAGGGGGCCACCCTGCGCGCCGATGGACGCGAGCACGTGCTGTACGACAAGGAGTCGGGCGGCTTCTTCCTGGGCGTCTCGCTGCTGGACAACGTCTCTCCCGAGATGGAGTGCTACCGCAACGAGATCTTCGGCCCCGTGCTGGAGGTCATCCGCGTGCCCAATTACCCATCGGCCCTCGAGCTGGTCAACTCGAACGAGTACGGCAACGGCACCGCCATCTTCACCCGTGACGGCGGCGCCGCGCGGCAGTACCAGTTCGACGTGAACGTCGGCATGGTCGGCATCAACGTGCCGATCCCGGTGCCGGTCGCCTACTACAGCTTCGGCGGCTGGAAGGCGTCGCTGTTCGGCGACCTGCACATGTACGGGCCGGAGGGCATCCAGTTCTACACGCGCGCCAAGGTGGTGACGGCTCGCTGGCCCGACCCCGGCACGTCGAGCGTGGACCTGGGCTTCCCGCGCACCCGATAGGGAGTCCCTCGGCGCGGGGGATATCCCGATATACTCCGCGCCTCTCTGAGGTATCCATGACCGACCGATTCGAGACGCTTGCGGTCCACGCCGGTGCCGAGCCGGATCCGCAGACCGGCGCCGTGGTGCCGCCGATTCAGATGAGCACCACCTTCAAGCAGGACGGGGTCGGCGGCCTGCGCGGTGGGTTCGAGTACGGCCGCAGCGGCAACCCGACGCGCGCGGCGCTCGAGGCGGCCATCGCGGCGCTCGAGAACGGCACGCACGGACTGGCCTACGCGTCCGGCCTGGCTGCCACGCAGAACCTGCTGTACCTGCTGGAGCCAGGCGACGGGCTGCTCATGAGCGACGACGTGTACGGCGGGACGTGGCGGCTGGCCGATAAGGTCTGGCGGCGCTACGGGATCGAGACCACGCCGGTGGACCTGCGCGATCTCGACGCCGTGGCCGCCGCGCTCAACGGAGATCGGCCGCCGAAGATGGTCTGGATCGAGACGCCGACCAACCCGCTGCTGAAGGTCGTGGACATCAGCGCGGTTGCCCGCCTGTCGGCGGTGGCCGGCGCCATCACCGTGGTCGACAACACGTTCGCCACGCCCTACCTGCAGCGGCCGCTCGAGCTCGGCGCGGACCTGGTGCTGCACTCGGCCACGAAGTACCTGGGTGGACATTCGGACGTCATCGGTGGGTTGGTGGTCACGCGGCGCGACGACCTTGCCGAGCGGCTGCGCTTCCACCAGAACGCGGCCGGCGCCGTGCCCAGCCCGTTCGACTGCTTCCTGATCATGCGCGGCCTCCGCACGCTGGCGGTTCGGATGGAGCGGGCCAGCGCCAACGCGCTGGTCCTCGCGCTCTGGCTATCGGAACGCGGCGACGTCGAGCGCGTGCACTATCCCGGACTGCCCGATCACCCGGCCGCCGAGCTGGTCGAGCGCCAGATGCGCCTCCCCGGCGCGATGCTCAGCGTCGAGGTCGCCGGGGGCGAGGACGCGGCGCGGCGGATCGCCGGCGCAACCCGGCTCTTCACCCTCGCGGAGTCGCTCGGCGCGGTCGAGTCGCTGATCGAGGTGCCGGCTCCCATGACGCACGCGTCGGTTGCCGACTCGCCGCTGGCGGTCCCGCCGTCGCTGATCCGCCTGAGTGTCGGGATCGAGAACGTCGACGACCTGCGCGCCGACCTGGACGCCGCCTTCGCCGGCCACGGGAACGCATGACCGAGACCCCGGAAGCGCCACGGCACGACGGCCCGACGGAGGTCGTCGAGGACCATCGCGGGGAGCTGATCGAGCGGCTGTCCGGCGGCACCGCCACGCTGCTGCTGGCGTGGCTCATCGGCATCGGCGCCTTCTCGACCCTGCTGGCCAGCTGGATCTTCATCTGGCTGGTCACCGGTGAGCGGCTGGGCATCGGCGCGCTGTTCGGCGGCTTCGGCTTCTACACCGCGCTCGCCGGCGCGACCGGCCCGTGCGTGCTGTGGCTGACGGGCCGGGCACAGGGCCACACCCTGCGCTGGTTCCTGTGGACCGGCGTGAAGATCGCGCTGGTCATGATCGCGATCATCATCGGCGTCATCCTGATCGCGACCCTTCTGCTCACCGGGACGCTGCCGGGGGCGAACGCGCTGGGCGCGGCCGTCATCATGGTGATCGGCGCCGTGATCCTGGGCCTGATCTGGGGCGTCGCCACCTGGGCCGCGGACGGCTGGATCGCGCGGGCCCGCCTGGACGAGCCGGCCGAGGATCGCCTGGACTAGCCGGCACCCCCGTCCGACGCGGCGTTCGCACGGTCCGCGACGGCGTCGACCTGCTTGCGCAGCTCCTTGCGCAGCACCTTGCCGATCATCGTCTTGGGCAGCTCCTCGCGGAACTCGATCCGCGCCGGCACCTTGTACCGGGACAGGTTCGCGCGGCAGTGGGCGATCAGCTCCTCCGCGCTCGCCGTCCTGCCCGGGCTGAGCACCACGAACGCGTACGGCACCTCGCCGTGTCGCTCCTCGGGGATGCCGATGACGCCGGCATCCTCGACGGCCGGATGGGTGACGAGCACCTCCTCCACCTCGCGCGGGTAGACGTTGATGCCGCCGACGATGATCAGATCCTTGGCCCGGTCGACGATGGTGAAGAAGCCGTCGTCGCTCATGGTCGCGATGTCGGCCGTGTGCAGCCAGCCGTCTCGGAGCGTGGTGGCGGTCTCGTCGGGCCGCTCCCAGTACCCGCTCATCACCTGCGGGCCGCGGATCACGAGCTCGCCGACCTCTCCGGGCGGCACGGGCTCGCCGGTCTGCGGGTCGAGGATGCGCGCTTCGGTCGAGGGGAACGGCAGCCCGATGGTGCCGTTCCGACGCTCGCCGTGGACCGGGTTGCAGTGGGTGACCGGTGAGGCCTCGGTGAGGCCGTAGCCCTCCACCACGCGGCCGCCGGTGACGGCCTCGAAGTCGCGCTGCACCTCCGGCGCCAGCGGCGCGGCGCCACTGATGCAGGCCTCGATGCTGCGCAGGTCGTACTTCCCGACGTGCGGATGGTGCGCGAGCGTCTGGTACATGATCGGCGCACCCGGGAATAGGCGCGGCCGATGCTTCGTGGCCTTCAGGACCATCTCGGGGTCGAAGCGCGGGATGAGGATCAGCGTCCCGCCCACCAGCACCGCGTAGTTCATGTCCACGGTCATGCCGTAGATGTGGAACAGCGGCAGCGGGCACAGGATCGAGACGTCGTCATCGGCGCCGACCGCCGGGAACCAGGCCGCCGTCTGCTGGGCGTTGGCGACCAGGTTGCGGTGCGTGAGCATGGCGCACTTGGGGAGTCCGGTCGTCCCGCCCGTGGGCTGCAGGACCGCCAGGTCGTCGGGGGCAGCGGCCGAGGGGAACGGCCGGCCGGGTGCCTCGCGAAGCAGGCGGAACAGGTTCGGGGTGCGCTCGGAATGCTTCGCCGGGTTCCAGCGTCCCTCGCGGCGTGCCTTGAGGGGGTAGAGCCACTTGATCGGGACCGGCAGGGAGTCCTGGATGCCGGTGACGATCAGCCGTCCCGGCCGACCCCCGTCGGCACCGTGCTCGGCGGCAACCCGGTCCAGGCGCGGGACGAGCAGATCCACGGTGACGCTGACCTTGGGCCGCGTCTGCTCGAAGAGCACCGCGAGCTCGCGCTCCACGAAGAGCGGGTTCATGGGCACGGCAACGGCGCCGATGCGCATGATCCCCATGAAGGCGATCACGAACGCCGGACTGGTCGGCAGGTGGATGCTGATCCGGTCGCCCTTCGCCACTCCCATGGAGGCGAGCACGTGGGCGAACCGATCCGCCGCACGGTCCAGCTCGCGGTAGCCGGTGCGCTTGTCGAAGAAGATCAGGGCCGTCCGTTCGCCGGCTCGCTGGGCGGTGCGCCGCAGCAGGTCGTCGATCGGCACCTCCATGACCTCGATCTCGGACGGCACCCCGGCCTCGTAGTGGGCGAGCCAGGGTGGAGCGCCGAGATCCGCGTTCACGCGGTCGGTGGGCTGGGCGGTCGTCATCGGTCCTCCTCCCTCAGACTGGGTAACCTGCCCGGGCGATGACCGTCGCGGCAACGCGACGGCCGAGCCCGATGCGGTCCACCGGCTCACCGCGCAGCAGGCGGCGCAGGCCG
>DASTYP010000097.1:0-2403 GCA_035764845.1 Candidatus Limnocylindria bacterium | reverse complement strand
GCTGAGATCGAGCCGCTCGAGGGGCGGCTGACCGTCGCGGTCGCCAGTGCGCCGGCCTCGGGCCGTCCGACCGCCGAGGCACCGGTTCGCATCGGTCCGGAGGACGTGTCCGTGGAGGTGCGCGGCGCCGGCAATGCGACGCGCCAGATCACGCACATCATCACCCCCGAATTCCCGGCCGATCGGCTGGAGGTGGTCGAGGTCTACACGCCCTCGGGCAACTGGTCGAGCTGGCCGCCGCACAAGCACGACACCGATGACATGCCTCGCGAGGCGGTGCTCGAGGAGGTGTACTCGTACCGCTTCCGCCGTCCCGAGGCGTGGGGCGTGCAGCGGCTGTACGGCGGATCGGCGGACGGGCTGTGGGCGGTGCGTGACGGGGAGACGGTGATCGTCGCGGACGGCTATCACCCGTTCGTCGCGACCCACGGCGACGACGCCTACTACCTCAACGCGCTGGCCGGGGACATCCGTACCATGGCGTGTTCCTACGACCCGGCCCTCGACCACGTCCGTGAGGCGTGGGCGTCGATGGCGCCAGATCCGAGGGTTCCGCTGGTCCGGTAACCCGGCGGTAATACCTCGGTATGCGAGCAGGGGCATCCTCGCCGGGTGTCCGCGCGCGTCCGCGTTCTCGAGCATGCCCGTGATCGGGCCCGAGCGACCCGTCAGTCGACGGGTCGAGAGATTCGCGAGGCTCGCGTTGCCGCTGGGCTCCGGCTTCGCGACCTCGGTGGGGTGGTTGGCCGGTCCGAGGCCTGGGTGTCGCGCGTCGAGCGCGGGTTGGTGCCCCGCGTCTCGGTGGCGGAGCTGACCGTGCTCGCCGCCGCTGCAGGCCTCCGACTATGGGTCGCGACGTACCCCGGCGAGCGCCTGATCCGGGACGCGCCCCAGCTCGACCTGCTCCATCGCATCCGCGAAACGATCGGTACCGGCTGGTCGTGGAGCTACGAGGTCGTGGCGCGCGACCGGCGCGGCCTTCGGGCGGCCGACGCGGTGATCCGTCGCGGTCGCGAGGTTGTGATGATCGAAGCGTTCACCCGCTTCACTGATGCGCAGGCACAGATCCGCGCCGTGCACATCAAGGCGCGCGATCTCGGGCTCGAGCGCGTTGTGTTGGTCGTCAAGGCGTCGCACACCAATCGGCGTGCACTCCTCGCGGCGCGTGAGATCGTCGAGGCGTCGTTTCCGCTGCGGACGCGCGCGGTGCTCGCCGCGCTGCGGGCGGGCAGAGCCCCGGAGGCCAACGGGATCATGGTGCTGTAGGGCCGTGTGCCCGCGGCGACTCGCGGCGCTTGCGTGGACTGCAAGTAACTCCCGGCAAGCAGCGCAATTCGGCGCTGGCTTGCACGGGCCGCAAGCCACGGCGAAGAACGGGCCTTGATGACGCCCTTCTTGGCAGTTACTTGCTGCGGGAGCAAGCGACACATCGGTGCCCCGAAATCAGTCGAACATGTCCGAGGCGGTGGTCAGCTGGAACCCGCGGCCACGGAGCTGGCTCACGACGGAGGGCAGCGCGTCGAGGGTGGCGTACCCGCCGAGGTGCATGAGCACGATGCTCCCCGATACCGCGTTCGGCACCACGCGAGCAACGATCTGCGACGCGGTGGTCGCCGCATCCCAGTCGATGGTGTCGATGTCCCACATGAACGTCTTGGTGTAGCCGGCCGAGGCCGCCACCGCGCGGACGTGGGCATCGGACTCGCCGTACGGCGGGCGCCAGTAGGGCGCCGTCGACTGCCCGAAGCCGGCCGAGACGAGGGCCTCGGCACCGGCGAGCTCCTGCGTGATCACGGCGTCGGACGGTGGCGTGGCCGGACAGGACGGACCGTCCCCGCCGACGACCAGGTGGCAATGGTTCACGGTGTGGTTGCCGACCTCGAACAGCTCGGGGTGCGCGCGAAGGGCCGCGAGGACCGCGGCACCGTCGGCCGTCTGAGAGGCAGCGCCTGTCGGGAAGATGGTCGCGCAGACCTGGTGCTCCACCAGGAAGGCGACGATGTCGAGGGCCGGGGTCATCCGCCCGCCCATGTCGAAGGTCAGCGCCACCTGGTTCGGCGCATCCGGGATGCGCGTCAACACCTGCGCCGATCCGGCCGCGGGCTTGTTGCCCGACCAGCAGGTGCCGAACATCCGCTGCACCGTCTTCGCGACGCCGATGCCGACGACGGCCTCACCGCCCAGCAGCCAGGCGTGATCCGGATCGAGGCGCGAGAGCTCGACGCCGATCGTGGCCGGGATGAGAGCCCCCCGTACCAGCAGGACGGGCGCGTGCTGGGTTGCGGCGGCGGCGATGCCGCCGAGGGCATCGGGGAAGTTCACCCCGGTCGCCAGGAACGCGGCCGGTGCGCCAGCGGGAAAGGCGTAGGCGGAGACCGATGCGGCGGTGGCGTATCGATCCGC
>DASTYP010000096.1:0-34891 GCA_035764845.1 Candidatus Limnocylindria bacterium | reverse complement strand
GGCAGCTCCCAGACCGAGTACGGATCGAGCTGGGCCGATGCGGCATACCTCGCCGCCCGCGACCGATCGATCCCCACGATCATGTTCAGTGCGCACGCCGCGGACGTGCGAGAGGCTCGGGAGGCCGAGTCCGACCGAGCGCAAGCCGCCGATTTCGCCGCCGTGCTCGCGAAGCCGTTCGGTCTGGATGAGCTCCTCGCCGCCGTGGCCACGGCGTGCCACAGGTCCCAGCCATTCAACCAGTCGCCGGACGCCGATCGGCAACGGACGCTCGCATTGGCGCGGCGCCTCCGCAAGCTCGAGGCCACGGACATTCGCACGAGCGACCGTCGCGAGTGGGCGACGTTCCGCCCGCCGGACAGCGATGCCATCGTGCAGCTCTACTGGTAGCAGTCGATGGGCGTCTACCTGGTCGGCTCGTACGACACCGGCGGCGGCACGCTGAAGCCGATCGGCCAGTTCTTCGAGCTGGACGCCGCGATCGCCGCGGCGATCCCGGGCGGCTCCGCGTAGCTTCTCGCGGGCTGGGCACGCCTCATCCACCGGGTGAGGTGTGCCCGTGGCGCGCAGGCAACCGTTTCCGGGACGCGCGCTGGTCGGTGTCCCGCGACGCGACCGCGCTGAGGAGTCCCGGAACGACGAGCAGGGCTCCGAACGCGACACCACGCGCCTCCCAGCCGGCGCCTGCCGCTGCGGACCGACCCAGCTGGATGATGACCGCCGCGGTGATCGGCCCGACCACCAGCCCGAAGAGCGCCGCGGCCCGCGCACGCGCCGGGGTCGGTCGCGAGACGAGGAGGTAACCGGGAACAAGGAGGACCGCCCAGGCTGGCCACATCAGCGCCCGGATCGCCTCCGCGGCCACCGCCGGACAGGACGCGGATTCCGCGGCGCATGGGTCCGACGCGCGGGATACCAGGTACGACGTCAGCGCCGCCGTGCCGACCGCCGCGATGACCCACGCGAAACCGGCGAGCCGCACCACGCCTCGTGTCCCCTGGTGCCGAACCCGTTCAGGATCGCGCGACGTGCGTGACTGCCAAGTGCCGGCCGTCCCTCAGCCGTCGGGATTGGCCCGTGCGTCTTCCATCGTCCGCCGTGAGCGGGGGCATTCGGCACTGGCGCCACCGATCGAACCACGGACCATTGGTTCATGCCCGCGTCGCCTGAGCGGGGGTCGCGTCTGCCTGGCGCGCCGATCGTGGCGGTCGCCGTGATGGCCATGGCCCTGACCGCGGCAGGGTGCTCGACGCCGCAGCCGGCACTCACCGGCGAGGTCTCGGTGCTCGGGAGCTGGACCGGGGACGAGGTCGAGGCCTTCCGGGCCGTCGTCGCTCCGTTCGAGGACCGGACGGGGGTTGAGGTCACGTACGAGGAGACGCGCGACCTCCGCGGCGTCCTGGCCGAGCGCCTTGCGAGCGGTCATCCGCCCGATCTCGCCGGCCTGGAAGGACCGGCCCACCTGGCGGAGCTCGCCTCCGCCGGACAACTGCGCGACCTCGCCGAGATCCTCGACCTGGGGGCGTATCGGTCTCGCGTGGCGCCGACGTTCCTCGAGCTGGGCACCGCCGACGGCCACCTGGTTGGCGTCTTCGTCCGCACCAGCCTCAAGGGCATGATCTGGTACAACCCCTCGGTCTTCACGCTCGGGTCTCCGCGGACGTGGGACGAGCTGCAGCAGATGGCCGCCCGCGCATCCGGTGGCGAGACGCACGAGTGGTGCGTCGGGCTGGCGTCCGAGGAGACCTCGGGATGGCCGGGCACGGATCTGATCGAGCAGTTCGTGCTCCACGAGTCCGGCGTCGACGCGTACGACGCGTGGGTTGCCGGGGATCTCCCGTGGACGTCCGCCGAGATCCGGCGCGGCTTCGAGCTCTACGGACAGGTCGTGGCGGAGCGATCCGTCGCCGGTGGACGGCTGCAGACGCTCGAGACGAACTTCCGGGACGCCGGAGAGCCGCTGTTCGCCGATCCGCCGGGATGCCTCTTCCTCCACCAGGGCAGCTTCATGCCCGCCTTCCTCACCTCGGGGGGCGACCGAGAGCCGGGCCGCGACTTCGACTTCTTCCCCTTCCCAACCATGGCGTCCGCGGAGACCGATGGGGTGCTCGGCGGAGGTGACCTGCTCGGCGTCCTGACCGACAGTGCGGCCGCCGCGGAGCTGATGCGCTACCTGGTATCGGACGAGGCCCAGTCGCTGTGGGTCGCGCAGGGCGGCACGTTGTCCGTGAACTTCGGCGTGACCGATTACCCGGATCACGTCAGTGCTCGGGCGGCCGAGATGTTGACGGCCGCGGAGGCCTTCCGGTTCGACGCGTCCGATCGCATGGCACCGGGCCTGAGCACCGCGTTCCGCGAGGCCGTCCTGGACGTCACCGCCGAACCGGCAAACCTCGACGCCGTCCTGGCCGATCTGGAGGCCGTGGCACGCGAGGCGCCGCCGTGACCTCGCGGACCGCGCGGTGGCTCCCGGTCGCCGGCGGCATGCTCGCCGTGAGCGCCGTGGCGGCGGTCCTCGCCGCTGCGCTGATCTGGGCCACGCAGGGCTTCCCGGCACTTCCGACCAGCTTCGCGCGCGGTCCGATCAACATCGCGATCGGAATGGCCGCGGCGCTCAGCTACGTCGGCGCCGGCTGGCTGCTGGTCTCGCGCGTCCCGGGCAACGCCATCGGCTGGCTGCTCCTGGCCATCGGCATCGTCTACGCGTCGATGGCGCCGACCGCGCTCCTCGTCGACGCGGCGAGCGGCGCCTATCGCGCCGCACCGCCGTTGACGCTGATGGTCGCGTGGGTCGTGTCGTCGTTCTCGGCACCGGTCATCGGTGTGATGGCCATCGCGATCGGCCTCCTGTTCCCGGATGGCCGCGTTCCCCGCCCGTACGGACGGCTCGCCGTCATCCTCGCCAGCATCGGCGCGGTCCTGATCTGCATCGCCGGAGCGGCCGATCCTGCCGGCCTCGTGTGGTACCCCACGTTGCCCAACCCGTATGCCGCACCGTCGAGCTTCGCCGGTGCGTTGGACGCGGCCGAGATCGCCGGAGGCATGGCGCTGGTTGCCGGCGGCGCCGTCGCCGTCATGGCCATGGCGCGGCGGTATCGGAGCGGCGACGCGACCGTCCGAGCGCAGATGCGGTGGATCCTCTTCGCCGGAGCGATCCTCGCCGTCGCCATGGCGCCGTTCATCCTCGTGCGCTTCATCCTCGACGTCGGCGAGACGCTCGGTGAGCTGGTGCTGGCCTTCGTGAACGCGGCCACGGCCATCCTTCCGATCGCCGCGGCCTTCGCCATCACCCGCTACCACCTCTTCGGGATCAACCTCATCATCGGCCGCACCCTCGTGTACGTCCCGCTCATGGCCATCCTGGGCGGCATGTACACCGCCTCGATCGCGATCTTCCAGCGCATCTTCGTCGCGGTGACCGGTGAGTCCTCCGACGTGCCACTCGTGATCACGATCTTCCTGGTCGCCGCCGCCTTCACACCCGTCCGCAAGGGTCTCGAAGGGGCCGTCGATCGCTGGGTGCGCGGTGCAGCATCCGCCGCGATGCCGGCGGCAGCGGAGCACCCGGATCCCGCCGTCACACGCGCCGCCTCCGAGCTGGTCGCGCTGCGCAGGCTCGAGGAACGTTTCGCCGCCGACTCCCGGCGTGCCACCGGACAGCCGACCGTCGAGCGGCGGCTTCCGATCGACGACGAGAGCCGCGTGCCCTGTCCGGCCGGCGGCAGGCCGCACTTCGTGGCGTGTCTCGGCTGCCGCTACCTCGACGCCGTCCTGACGACGCCGCCGACCGTCGTCTGCTCGCGCCCCGCACCGCCTGCTGGGGACTGACGGGGCGTCGACGTGCGCGACGTCGATGTGCACGACGCATCCGCGTGGCTGCCACGTCTCCGGCACATGTCGCGCCCAGGCCGCGACGGATGGCCGTATCCGGCAACCCGTCTCGGGGGCATCGTGAACCCGCATCGTCTCCATGGAGCGTCGCAAGTGGAAGGCCGCAGCGCCAGACGCACCGGCAGCAGAAGAGGGACCGCGGTTCTCTCCTCGGGCTCGACGGTGGCCGTCATCGGCGGTGGCCCCGCAGGTTCGCTCTTCGCTCACGCCCTGCTCGCAATGGCCGCTCGGGTGGATCTCGATCTCGAGGTCGACATCTACGAGCCTCGTCGGTTCGACCAGCCCGGACCGATCGGCTGCAACATGTGCGGCGGCCTGATGTCGGAGACGCTGGTCCAGAACCTGGCCGCCGATGGCATCTTCCTGGATACCAGCGTCGTACAGCGCGGCATCGACTCCTACGTGCTCCACACCGACGTCGGGAGCGTTCGCATCGGCGCTCCTCGGGGCGAGGTTCGCATCGGTACCGTCCATCGGGGATCCGGGCCGCGCGGTGCAGGTCCATCCCGGTGGGGATCGCTCGACCAGCATCTCCTGACGAGCGCCGTCCGGCGCGGAGCGAAGCTCATCCCCGTGCGGGTGGACGACGTGACGCGGACAGACGGTCGACCGACGATCCACGCGCGCGGTCGCACGCCGGCGACCTATGACCTTGCGGTGGTCGCAACGGGAGTGAACACGTCGCTGCTAAAGGCGCTCGAGCGGCTGGGGATCGGCTACGAGCGGCCGCGGCTGACGAGGGCCGTGATTCGCGAGTACCGGCTCGGGGAGGCATCCGTCCAGCGATCGCTCGGCACGTCCATGCACGTCTTCCTCCTGAACGTCCCTCGCCTCGAGTTCGCGGCGCTCATCCCGAAGGGCGACTACGTCACCATGTGCCTGCTCGGCCACGAGATCGACGGCGGCGTGGCCGATGCGTTCGCGGCGTCGCCCGAGGTCCAGGGCGTGATGCCCACCGGGTTCGAGGCGGCGCCGATCTGCCAATGCCGGCCCCACATGAACGTGCGCGGCGTGCGTCGGCCGTACGGGGAGCGCGTGGTGTTCATCGGCGACAGTGGCGTGACGCGGCTCTACAAGGACGGCCTGGGCGCCGCGTACCGGACCTCGAAGGCGGCAGCGACCACGGCCGTCTTCCACGGCATCTCGGAACGCGCCTTCCGGGAGCACTTCTTGCCGCTCTGCCGAGACATCAGCGGTGACAATCGAACGGGCCGCGTCGCATTCCGCCTGACTCGGCTGGTTCGACGTCTCCGTCCGCTGCGTCGCGCGATGTTGACCATTGCGCGGGACGAGCAGCGCACCGGCGAGGGTCCGCTGAGCGGCGTCCTGTGGGACCTGTTCTCGGGCAGCGCTCCCTACCGCGACATCCTGTGGCGAATGGTCGCCCCGTCGCTCGTGGCGCGGTGGTTGCGCGTCCTTCCGGCCGGGCTCCGTGGCCATTCCGCCCAAGCGCAGATGACGGAAGGGCCGGCTGCGTCATGAGCGCCGCGGCCTTCGGACGCTTCTACGATGACGGCGAGGTCATCGTTCGCCAGGGTGAGCCCGCCGATTCCCTCTACGTGGTCCAGGACGGTCGCGTCGAGATCGTCGCGGAGACGAGCACGGCGGACGTGGTGCTGCGGTCGGTTGGCCGGAACGAGATCTTCGGCGAGATGGCGATCTTCGGCGGAGGCGTCCGATCTGCAACCGTCCGGTCGAAAGGCCGATCACGAGTGCTGACCCTCGACCGGGACAACTTCATGCGCCGGATCACGGAGGACCCGTCACTCGCGTTCGGCATGATCGAGAGCATGGGGAACCGGGTGCGGGAGCTGAGCCACGAGGTCGTGAGGCTTCGCGTCGCGACCGGTGTCACCCGCGTGGAGCGGGCGACGGACGCCATGCGGGAACCAGGAGCGCTGCCACGACGCCGCCGCCCGCGATGACCGCCGGGGTCGCTCAGTGCCAGATCGGCGGGTACGGATGCGGTGGAGAGATGCGGCGGCCCGTGTGGAACCGGTCGATGCCGAAGACGGCGAGCTCCGGTGACGCATCGGCTCCGTGCAGGAGCATGCGGGCCAGCGACTCGCCCACGGCGGGCGCCGTCTTGAACCCGGTGCCACTGAACCCGGTGTCCAGCCACAGCCCATCGGGCCCGTACGGAGCCGCCGGACCGATGATCGGCTGCTGATCGGGCGTGATGCCGTCGACGCCGTGGTGCGCACTGTGCAGCCCGCCCTCGGCGAGGCCCGGCAGACGTCCCGCAACGCGCTCGACCGCCCGATCCGTGAAGCCGTCCGCGCCGCGCCGCACCTCATCCGGATGGTCCAGCACCGGGTTGCCGTCCTCGAGACCGACCAGCACCAGGTGCGCCCCCTCGGGCCGCACGTACATGGCGCGGCCGAAGTCGATGAACGCCGGGAACCCGCCGAACGCCGCGGGCCTGACGACGTAGGCCACGTCGTGCACCCAGGCGCGAATCGGCAGCTCGATGGCGACGCTGCGCGCAAGGTCGCCCGACCACGCGCCGGCGGCGAGCACGACCGCATCGGCTCGAACGTCGCCTTCCGGTGTGCGAACCCCGGTCACACGGTCGCCGTCGGTGAGGATTGCCGTGACCTGCGCATGCCGGACCGATGCGCCACATGCCCTGGCGGCAGCCAGCAGCGACGCGGCCGCCGAGGTCGGGTCGGCGTAGCCCGACTCCGGCTCGTACGCGGCCAGCTCGACGTCACTCGTGTTCATCTCCGGGGCGAGGGCCTTCACGTCGTCGGCCGACATGAGTTGGGTGGCGATGCCCAGCGACTGCTGGAGCCCGACGTTGGCGGCCAGGAGCTCGTTGAGCTCAGGTGGCACGAGCTGGAGGAAGCCGGTTCGCGTGAAGCCGCAGTGGCCCCCGACGAGCTCCGACCAGTTCCGGAAGTACGCCAGCGACCGCCACGCCAGCGCCGCGTTCTCGGGCAGGTCGTAGTGCATGCGGACCATGCCGCTCGACCGGCCGGTGGCGCTGTCGAGACCGGGCCGGTCGATGACGAGGGGTGGCGCTCCGGCTCGGGCGAGGTGGAACGCCAGGCTGGCGCCCTGCACTCCGGCGCCGACGACGATGATCTCGGGCTGGCTCATCCGCGGATTGTTCGTGCTGCGCAGCCGGACGCGGCAGGGCCGGATGCCCCCTCCGGCGCGGGGCATGACGGCGCGGAGGTGGCGCGTCGACGCACAACCGCTCCAGCGCGAATCGGTCCCAATGACCCTTGCGACGAAGGACGGACGCGGAGGACGGTGGCCCGAACGAGCGGGGGTCGATTGGCATGCAGACCATCCTCGAGCTGCTCGAGCGTGCCGTGGCGGACCACGGGACGACGGTCGCGCTCGTCATCAAGCCCAGCTTCCGGACACGGACCTGGACCTACGCCGACATCGGTGACCAGGTCCCGAGGCTGGCGCGGGTGCTGCGCGATGCCGGCATCGATGCCGGGGATCGGGTGCTGATCTGGTCGGAGAGCCGGCCGGAGTGGTGCCTGGCGTTCCTGGCGCTACTCCATGCCGAGGCCGTGCCGGTGCCGGTCGACGTTCGGACCGCGGACGAGTTCGCGACGAAGATCGCCGCTCAGGTGAGGGCGACGGCCGTTCTCGCGTCGCGCTCGACGGCGGCCGACGCGAGCCGCCTCGAGCTGCCGATCCTCTCGCTCGAGGAGCTCGTTTCGGAGGCTCGCCGGGTGCCACCGCTCCCCCGCCCCGGAATCGGCCCCGAGACGCTGGCCGAGGTCGTCTTCACGTCCGGCACCACTGGGGACCCGAAGGGCGTGATGCTCACGCATCGCAACATCGCGTCGAACGCGGCTGCGCTTCGGAGCGTCATCCCGCTGGGTCGCGAGACCCGCGTCCTGTCGATCCTGCCGCTCTCGCACATGTACGGCCTCACGCCCGGGTTCCTCGCGTCGATGGTGGCCGGGACCCGGATCGTGTTCCCGACCAGCCGCCAACCGGCCGTGCTGGCGCGCACGTTCCGGGAGCAGGGCGTCACGATGCTCCTCGCCGTCCCCCAGGCCGTGAAGCTGCTCACCAACGCCATCGAACGAGGGGTCGAAGCGAGCGGGCGGCGGGCCCTGGTGGACCGCATGCACGCCATCGGGCGCCACCTGCCGATGGCCCTGCGGCGGCTTCTCTTCCGGCCGATCCTCGGCAGGCTGGGCGGTCAGCTGCGGTACATCGCCGTGGGCGCCGCACCCATGAATCCGCACGTCGCCCGGCAGTGGGAGGAGATGGGCGTCACGTGCCTCCAGGGGTACGGCGCGACCGAGCTCTCACCGGCCGTCTCGTTCACACGCATCGAGCGCAACCGGATCGGGACGGTCGGCGAACCGATCCCCGGGGTCGAGGTGCGGGTCGCGCGCGACGGGGAGCTCCTGGTCCGCGGCCCGAACGTCTTCCGCGGCTACTGGGAGCGGCCGGATGCCACCGCCGCCGTCCTGGACGACGACGGCTGGTACCACACCGGGGACCACGGGACGCTCGACGCGGAGGGGATGCTGACCCTGCACGGCCGCTCGAAGGACATCATCGTCATGCCGGACGGCACCAAGGTCCATCCGAACGACCTCGAGAAGGCGCTGATCGCCGATGAACGGGTGCGCGACGCGGCGGTCGTCGGCGTCGAGCGCGCAGGCGGCGACGTCGAGGTCCATGCCGCGCTCATCGTGGTCCCCAGCGCCGGGGACCAGGGGCCCGACATCGTCGAGGCGGCGAACCGCAGGCTCGGCGGGCACCAGCAGATCCGCGCGCACTCGATCTGGCCGGATGACGACTTCCCGCGCACGAGCAGCCTGAAGGTTCGCAAGCCGGACGTGCTGCGCTGGATCAGCGACGGCGACACCGGACCCAGGCCGCCGGCGGCGTCAGCCCTCGCCCAGGCAGCGGGCACCGCGGTCGAACGCCTGGTGCGCCAGCTCGACGGTGTGAACCTCGCCGCAGTTCGGGCCGATGCGCGCCTCTCTTCCGACCTCGGCCTGGACTCGCTGGGCCGCGTGGAGCTGCTCAGCCTGATCGAGGAGGAGCTCGGGATCTCGATCGATGACGGCGAGCTGGAGCCCGATGAGACCGTCGCCGGCCTCCAGGCGCTCGTCGACGCCGGGTCCGGCAGCGAGCCGCCCACGGGCATCCACGGCTGGCCGCTCCACCCGGTGGCGAGCGTCGTCCGCATCGGTCTGCAGCAGGCGCTCATGGTCCCGTTGGTCGCGCTGTTCTACCGGCGGCGGGTCCGTGGCCTGGAACACCTCGACGGGGTCCGTGGACCGGTGCTCTTCGCCGCCAACCATCACCTTCACCTCGACAACCCGGTCATCCTCGCGTCGATCCCCCTTCGCTGGCGATGGCGCCTCTCGATCGCGGCTTCCGCGGAGCGGGTCTTCGACACCCCGCTCCGCCGCTTCGCGGTGTCGCTGCTCGGGAACGGCTTCCCGCTCGCGCAGAGCGGATCGGTGCGGCGCAGCTTCGACCTGCTGGGCGCCAGGCTCGATCGCGGTTACAGCATCCTGATCTATCCCGAGGGTCGGCTCACCGTCGGCGGGCCGCTCCAGGAGCTGATGGCCGGCACGGGATTGGTCGCGACCATGGCCGATGTCCCCGTCGTCCCGGTGCGACTCAGCATCGTCCGCCCCGGCAGGATCGATCGAGGCCTGAACGGAACCGCGCTGCGTGGGGAGGTGGAGGTCGCCTTCGGCGCGCCCCTGCACTTCGGCTCCGACGTCGACGCCGCCGAGGCAACCGAACGGATCCGCGACGCCATCGAGCGCCTCTGAGCGGTCAGAGTCCCTGGGTGCTCGCCGCACGGCGCGCCAGCGACCGCAGGGCGCCGGGTGGGTCGTCCCGCCACGGCGGGTAGTGGCTGAAGGCGATGGTGCCGACGTCGAGTTCGGCCAGGCGCGCGATCGAGGCCTGCGCCGCGAGGTAGTCATCGCTGAAGAGCAGACTGGCGAAGGTGATTCGCCCACGCTCGACCTGCAGCGTATCGCCCGTGAAGAGCACCCGGTCGCGCGGCGCCCAGAAGCAGACGCTCCCGGCGGTATGGCCGGGCGTGTGGATGACGTGCAAGCCGCCGAGGGCGGGAAGCACATCGCCGTCGCCGATGGGCCTCGCCTCCTCCGGGCCACGCGTGAAGTAGGCGACGAGCTGACCCGGAGTCCGGCTCGCGACGGCCTCACGGAACGAGACTCTCAGCGCGGTGGCGTCCGCGGGATGCATCCGCACCTCCGCGCCGGACGCGGCGACGAGCTCCCGGACGCCGCCCACGTGATCGGGATGGCGGTGGGTGCACAGGATCAGGTCGAGCTCCTCCACCGAGCGCCCGATGGCGGCCAGGTACCTGAGCAGCCGATGCCGCGATCCCGCGAGGCCGGCGTCGATGAGCGTGAGGCGCTCCTCCGCGACAAGGAACGCGAACGCGCCGAGAAGCCGCACGGCGTGGATGCCGGGCGCGATCTCCATGATCCGATGATACGGACCGCGACGACGGCCTCATCGCCGGGAAGGGGCGCTCCGGCACTTGCTGAACGTGCAGCTCACCACGCACGCTCGGCGCATCGAAGAAGGAGACCCAGCGATGTCGAGAGTCCAGGTTGTGTACGCGAGCCGCCACGGCGGGACGAAGGGGATCGCCGAGCGCATCGCCGACGTGCTGCGCTCCGAGGGCGCCGAGGTCGTGCTCAGCGATGCCGCCGATCGTCCGGCCGCCACCGGCTTCGACGCGCACGTCATCGGCAGCGGCGTCTACATCGGAAGCTGGCTGAAGGAGGGTCTGGAGTTCCTCGAGCGGAACCAGTCCATCCTCGCGCAGCAGGCGGTGTGGCTGTTCAGCAGCGGCCCCCTGCCAGGCTCCTCGAAGGAGACCGATACGGCCGACCCGGTCGAGAACGCCCTCGGGCCGGCGGACGGGCCCGGGAGCGGCGGCCGCAAGAAGGTCGAGGCCATGAGCGCGGCCATCCATCCCCGGGGGCATTGGGTGTTCCAGGGCGCCTACGATCCGAACGACTCACCCAAGTCGATGCAGGAGCGGCTGGTGCGGCTGATGCCGGCGGCCAGGAACATGCTGCCGACCGGCGACTTCCGGGAGTGGGACGCGATCGAGGCGTGGGCGCGCGAGGTCGGCCGCAGCGTGGTGGCGAAGGTGCCCGTCGGCTGACGGCCGCGATCAGGTCGCGGTCGCGACGCGGCGGCTCGGCGCGGCGACCGGCTGTTCCGTCAACGAACGAAGCTCGTTCGAGACCGCGGCGCCGAGCGCCTCGAAGTCCGGGAACGCGTCGCGGTCGGCGACGATCGCGATCGTCAGCGCGCCCGCGTAGGACAGCGCGCCGATGCCCAGCGGCTCGTTGGCGACGAGCGGCAGCAGCGGGAAGACCTCGAGGACCTGGGCGCCGGCGAGGTAGAGCGGCTGCTTCGGCCCCGGGATGCTGGCACTGGTCGCGTTGACGCGCTGGCGCATGACGGCGAAGAGCAGCAGCCGTCGGCCGATCGTGCCGCCGACCATCAGGTTCGAGAGCGACGTCCGTGCCCGCAGCTTGCGCTGTCGCGTCTCGGCAGCGATGGCGTCCAGCCGGCGTTCGGAATCCGCCAGGCCCATGCGGAGCGGGACGGCCATCTGCGCGATCAGGTTGCCCTCCTGGCGGCCGTGCAGATGGCGCCGCAGCGACACCGGGACGTAGATGCGAATCGTCGTCCCGTCGACCGCCTCGCCGCGGGCCAGGAGCACCTCTCGCATCCCGGCGGTCGTGATCGACAGGAGAACGTCGTTCACCGTCGCGTCGTGACGGCGCCCGATGGCGCGAACGGTGGACAGGTCGGACCGGATCAGCGCGATCCTGCGCCGCTCACCGACCATGCGGTCGAGGCTCGTGGCCGTCGCCGGCTCCTCGGCCAGGATTTCGCGGATGGCCGGCCACGCAGCCCGGACGGTGCGCAGCGTTGCCCGCGGCCGGGTGAGCGGGGCGAGCGACGAGCCGATGCCCCGCAGCCGCCGCCGGACGTTGTCGCCGAGCAGCGCGCGTGACGACGGCGGCGCGTCCGGCCGCCAGGGCGGCGCCGCCTGGGTCGGTGCTTCCGGAGACGAATCCAGGAAGCGTGTGACCGTTCTCATAGCGGCCATGCCGTCGGCGATGGAATGGTGGATGCGCAGCAGCACGGCGATGCGACGCTCCGGCAGTCCGACGACGAACCGCATGTCCCACAGCGGTTGCCCGGGATCCATCGGCGCCAGCAGCAGACCCTCGATGGCGGCCACCAGCTCCGCCTCGCTCGCCGGCGGTTCCAGCCGCATCTGGCGCACGTGGCGGGCGACATCAAAGGCCGGCGCATCGACCCAGAGCGGGCCACCGAGCCCGCGACGAGGTCTGAGGATGAGCTGGCGGAAGCGCGGCACGAGGTGCAGCCGCGACGCCACGCGCTCCCGCAGCTCCTGGATGCGCAGCTCCCCCGCCGCGTCCAGCAGCGGCTCGCCCTCGAGGATGAGCAGGGCGCCGATGTGCTGCGGCCACCGGCGACTGGCCCACAGCATGAGCTGGTCGAGGACGCTCAGCCGTTCGATCGGTCCCATGGCAGCGGGCCTACCGCGGATCAATCGGGGTGAGGACGCCCAGCCGGTCCTCGATGGCCTGCGCCGCGTCGAGGGCCAGGTCCTCGCGGTACGGCGGCCCGATGACCTGCACCGCCAACGGCAGCCCATCGGCGACCCCGACCGGCACGGCGACGGCCGGCAAGCCGAGCGCGTTGACGGCCGTGGCCATCCGCATCGCGCGGATGTCGGCCGCAACGTGCCCCTCGTCCAGGTCGGTGCCGGCCTGCGACGGCATCTCCGTCGCGATCGGGGCCACGATCAGCGGATGCGATTCCTGGAACTGACCCCATGCCCGCCGCACGGCGTGGCGAACGACGAAGCTCTCCTCGACGGCCAGGCCGTCAGGCTCGCCGGCCGAGGCGAAGAAGGCGGTCGCAAACCGCCGAACCGGATCGGGAGCGGTGGCCGCCATCCGCTCCCATACCGCCCGAATCCCGGGGGTGCTGTCCATGACGACGAGCGCCGTCGCCGCGGCGTCGATGCCGTCCGGCTCCCGCTCCTCGACCGCGTAGCCGGCATCGGCCAGTGCCGTTGCCGCCGCCCTCACGCCGTCCTGCACGGGTGCCGCTGTCCCCAGTCCACCGGGGTCGAGGACGACAGCGACGTGGATCGGTGGCGCGAGGTCGGGACCGCCGAACCCCACGGGAACGCTCCATGGGTCTCGCCACGTGGGCCCGGCAATGACGTGGAACGCCTGCCGGAGGTCTGCCACGCGCCGCGCGAGCGGGCCCGTGACGCCGGTGAGCTGGATGCCGATCGGCCCGGCGTCGCCGGATGCCACCGTGCTGTCCTGCGGCACGCGTCCGAGCGTCGGCTTGAGAGCGGTGACGCCGCAGCACTGCGCAGGGTGGCGGAGCGAGCCGAGGCCGTCGTTGCCGAGGCCCAGTGGGCTCATGCCGGTCGCGATCGCGGCGGCCTCGCCGGCACTCGATGCGCCGGGCGTCCGCGATCGGTCCCATGGGTTCAGAGTCACTCCCCACAGCTCGCTCTCGCAATGCCAGCGCATGGCACCGGTGGGGAGGTTCGTGCGGCCGAGGACGATCGCGCCGGCCGCCTTCAGCCGCTCGACCGCCGGTGCGTCCCTCGCCGGATACGCGTTCGACAGCGCTCGGTAGCCCTGCGTGGTCGGCGTGCCGGCGACGTCGATGTTCTGCTTCACGGTGAACGGCACACCGTGCAATGGCTGGAGTGCCGCGCCCGGCGCAATTGCACGGTCCGCGGCCGCCGCCGCCTCCAGCGCCTCCTCCGCCAGGACGATGACGACGGCGTTGATCTCGGTGTTGGCCGCCTGGATGCGGCGCAGGTGCGCGTCGACGACCTCCACACAGGACGCCTGCCGGGAGGCGATGAGCGTCGCCAGCTCGACCGCCCCCAGCCGCCACAGCTCCGTCGCTGTCGACACCGCCACCATCACACCCTCCTTCGTCTCCACAGCACGGCGGTGGCCGCCGCGGCCGCGAGGCCCGCGCGCACCGCCGGCCCACGCCACCCGGGCGCGGCGGGGGCCCGGCGCAGCGACCACGGCTGGCCTCCGACGTCGGTGTGGAGCGCCATCGCCCGTCCGCCCGCCCGAGTCCCGAAGACGACCCGGACCGGCGCCATCCCGAGGCTCGACAGGTCCACGCGGAACACGTCGGGGTCGCGGTCGGCGGGTTCGAGGGGGAAGCCACGGAACAGGATCGGGATCGGCGTGAGCACCCGGGCCAGGAGGCGACCGCCTCGGACGAGCACCTCGATGCCGCCGCCGAGCATCAGGCGCTCACGCACGTCGGCAACGCCCGGTGGCAGCACGTACCGACCGCAGAACGCCGGCCACAGCTCCGGGTGGTGCGGCGCGTGGCGGTCCTCGTCGCCGATGCCCAGCAGGTGCCGCGTCAGGGCGTCGAGCTCGACCTGCAGCCAGGCAAAGGCGCCGGCGGACCCGTTGGTCATGCCGAACACGCCGATGCCGTCGTCGGGCGCCGCCACGAGGGACGTGTTGAAGCCGGGAAGGATGCCGTCGTGGTACACGACCCGGTGGCCGCCGAGGTCGCCGCGGAAGAAGCTCAGCCCCATGCCCGGCACGCGCGGGTCGGGCTGGAATTGCGGCTCCAGCATCGTGGCCAGCGTCGACGCGCGGAGCACACGACCGTGCTCGTTCGCTCCGCCGCCGAGCAGCGCAGCCAGGTACAGCGCAAGGTCGCCGGACGTGGCATAGGCCCCGCCTGCCCCGACCCCGATCCAGTCACGGTCCTGCACCGGACTCGCG
Source organism: Candidatus Limnocylindria bacterium (assembly GCA_035764845.1). Classification (GTDB taxonomy): domain Bacteria; phylum Chloroflexota; class Limnocylindria; order QHBO01; family QHBO01; genus JACDBZ01. The sequence goes on along the minus strand of DASTYP010000096.1, from coordinate 20,168 downwards.
CCGTGAGGGCCCATGGCGTACCCGGTGGCCAACCTGGACGCGACGCGGTCGGATCGAACGAGGTCGGAATGCTCCATCCCGAGCGGTGCGAAGACGTGCTGGCGCAGGTATCGGTCCAAGGGCTGTCCCGTGACGTCCTCGACGACCTGGCCCAGCGCGGCGAAGCTCGGGTTGCTGTAGGCCCACGCCGTTCCGGGCTCGGCGACGACGCGAAGCCCGTCCGCGTAGTGGTCCGCGAGCGATGGCAGCGCCTCGCCGAAAGGCACGCTGAGCACGGGTGGTCGGCCGTCCGCGGGCGTCATGCCGCCGCGCAGCAGGTCGCGCACGCTTCGCACGTCGGGGACGCCGGCGGTGTGCGTGAGCAGGTGCCGAACCGTGACGTGGCGCCAATCCTCGCGGTCGGCGACCAGCGGGAAGGCACGCAGGTACCGATTCACCGGCGCATCGAGGTCCAGCAGGCCCTGCTCCCACAGCTGCATGACCGCGACGCCCGTCAGCGTCTTGGTGATGGATCCGATGCGGAAGACGGTGTCCTTCGTGACCGGCGTCCCGCTCGCGATGTCCGCGAGGCCGTGCCCCGCGAAGCATGCGAGACCGCCGTCCGACACCACGCCCACCGCCAGGCCGACGGCGGGATGGCGATGGGCAATTGCCGCGACCGCCGGCGCGACCTCTCGGTGCATCGGCACCAGCGGACGGCGGGTGGCAACAGCGTTCATGCGATCACGCGCCTCGGGAGGAGTGGCCTGCCCGATGGTCCGGCCACACGCCTCCGCGCGGCTAGGGCCGAACGGGCCGAAGTCGGACCACGGGCCGGATTGGGGTCGAACGGCTCTGGTCGGGGGCCCGCGCGCCCCGAAGCATGGGTCGAGTCCCGGCACACGACGGGAAGGCGGAGGGACCACGACCATGCCGACCATCACGATCCGCGGCGTACCGCTCTACGTGGAGGTCGTCGGGAAGGGGCCGCCGCTCGTCCTGATGCACGGTGGACCGGGTCTCGACCACATCTCCCTGACCCCGTTCCGTGCGCTGGCCGACCGCCACACGGTCGTCCTGTATGACCACCGCTGCAACGGCCGGTCGATCGGGGCGCCGATCACGTCGATGACCTTCGACAACCTCACCGCCGACGCCGATGCGCTGCGCGAGCACCTGGGATTCGAGCGCTGGGACGTGCTGGGCCATTCGTTCGGCGGCCACGTGGCGCTCGAATACGTGCTGCGCTATCCCGAGCGCGTCTCACACCTGGTCCTGCTCGACACCGCCGGCGACGCCCGCTGGTCGCAGGAGCGCGCCGCCGATGTCCTCGCGGAGCGTGGGTACGACCGCAAGACGGTCGCGGTGGCGCGTCGCTTCTACTCGGGTCGCGTCGCGCCCAAGGACTTCGTTCGAGCCTCGTTCCGGCTGCTTCCCGCCTACGACTCGCGCTTCAGCCTGCTGAAGCTGGCCCGCGAGCTTGCCGCGGGCGGCTGGCGCATGCAGACGCGGCCCGAGGCCCTCATGTTCGGCGGACGGATGATGCGCGGCTGGACCGTGATGGACCGGCTGGGTGAGATCCGCGCGCCGACCCTGGTGATGGCCGGGCACGACGACTTCCTCTTCCCGCCCGAGAGCCAGTCGATGCTCGCGGCCGGCATCCCGGACGCGCGACTGCGGATCATCCAGCGCGCGGGGCACAACCCGCAGGCCGAGCGGCCGACCGAGACCCTCGAGGCGGTCACTGCCTTCCTCGACGACGCGGCGCTCCAGCCCGTCGAACCAGCGTATCGGCCGCTTGCCGCGGCCGCCAGAGGTGCACCCTGATGCTCAAGATCCTGATCGCGCTGGTCCTGATGGCCCACGGCATCGGCCACAGCATGGGCCCCCTCGGCATGTTCAATATCGCGACGATCAATCCCGCTTGGCACGGTGACTCCTGGATCCTCAGCGGGGTCGGCCCGAGCCTGACGCAGGTCGTCGGCACGGTCCTGTGGACGCTGGCGCTCGTCGGCTTCATCGCCGTCGGTGCCGTCGTCCTCGGGTGGCTCCCGGCGGACTGGTGGGTTCCGCTGGCGGTCGGCTCGTCGCTGGTGTCGATCGCCGGGATCATCCTCTTCCCGGTGGCCTTCCCGGTGTTCAGCACGCTCGGCGCGCTCGCCGTGGACGTCGTCGTGCTCGCGGCGGCGCTGTGGTTGGGCTGGACGCCGAGCGACGTGGCCGTCTGAGCGGCGGTCCCATGAGGGTCACCGGCCTCGTCACCGGCGCGCGGTGCACCACGATCCCGCCGTCGCACCTCGACCTCGTCGACGCGCCACCGGTCGCGGCGCTGTCGACCATCGGCGCCGACGGCTACCCTCAGACGTCCGTGGTGTGGTGTGACTTCGATGGGGAGTGTGTCCGCGTCAACACGATGCGGGGCTTCGCCAAGGAGCGGAACCTGCGGCGCGACCCACGAGCGACGCTCCTGTGCTACGACCCCGCGGAGCCGCTGCGCTACCTGGAGGTGCGCGGCACGGTGGTCGAAATGACCGAGGTGGGCGCGCTCGAGCACCTGGACGCGCTGGCGTCCCGCTACGCCGGCCGACCCATCCGGTACTTCGGCGACGCGATCCCCGCCGAGTTCGCATCCACCGAGACGCCGGTGCTGTGCCGCATCCGGCCGACGCACGTCGTGGCCATCGACGCCACCGCAGGCGGAGGCAGCCGATGACCGGTGTCGCGGTCCGGGACGTGGTGTCGCTCCCCGCCTCGCACCTGGATCTGCTCACGCGGCCGATCTGCGGCGTGCTGACGACGATGGGCGCCGAGGGCCAGCCGCAGTCCAGCCTGGTCTGGGTCGACCATGACGGCTCGTGCGCCAGGGTGAATACGACGCTCGAGCGCCGCAAGGGCCGCAACCTGGTGTCGAACCCGAAGGTCAGCCTCCTCGTCGTGGATCCGACGAACACCGGCCGCTTCATCCAGATGCGCGGCGACGCCGAGCTCGTCTTCGCAGGCGCGGAGGAGCACCTCGATGCGCTGACCAGGAAGTACACGACCCATCCACGGTTCTACGGGTGGGTCTACCCGGCGGAGCAGCGCGCGAGAGAGACGCGTGTGATCTGCCGCATCCACGCCCGACGCGTGACGCTGGACGCGATCCACGCCTGACGCCCGTCGGGGTCGAAGAGGTACACGACCATGCTCGAGCGACTCGTCGCCGCGGCCGCGATCTTTCTGGCCGCCAACTTCGTCATGAGCTACATCATCCCGGCGCCGGCGCCGTCACCATGGTGGCTCGTCTTCCCGTTCGGGCGCGAGGGCGCGCAGGCGACCTGGACCTTCGGCCGGATCGACGGCTTCCCGCTGGTGCTGATGCTGGCCGTCGCCGGGCTGACCGTGCTCGCCTTCATCGGCGCCTTCCTGGCGACATTCGGGATCTGGGTCGCGGCCGACTTGTGGCGCGCCCTGGTGATCGTGGGAGCCAGCGGCTCCCTCGCGCTCTTCCTCCTCCACCTCGGACCGTGGGCGGTCGCGCCGCTCGCGCTCGATCTCCTGCTGCTGTGGGTCGCGCTCTCGGCCGTCTGGACGCCAAGCTCGGCCACCTGAGAAGACGCCACGGGGGTCTAGCCCGGCGATTCCGCTCCCTGCTCCTGAGCCGACGCGCCGATCCGCTGGCCCCGGCGATCGGCGAAGAACGGGTTCCGCCACGGCGCGATGCGGGCTAAGGTGCTCGGGTCGTCGTCAGCGGCCGAGGGTCGGTGGCGTGATCGCAACGAGGAGGACGCCCCATGGAATGGATCATCGTCATCGTGCTCGTCGTGCTGCTGCTGGCCTCGGTGGGGCCGCGCGCCGGCTACTACGGCACCGCGAGCCCGCTCTACGACGTGCTCAGCCTCCTGATCCTGATCGGCCTGATCGTGTTCGTGCTCGATCTGCTGGGCGTCATCAACGTCTTCGGAATCGGCGCCTGAGGCAGCCTCTGACGTCGCGCTGCCCGATGAGGCCGTCGGGACCGCGCAGCACGCGGCCGGCGGCCTCGCGGCGTCAGCCCCCGATCAGGAGCGGCAGATCGGTGCGGACGGGCGGCTCCGTCGCGCGAGAGTTCATGAGGTACTGCGCGTCGCTCTCCACCAGCCGCTGCTGGACCGTGACCCAGTAGGCGTCGCGCTCATCCGGGTCGCGGATGGCGCGCCGGTCGAACGGCGCGAACTGCCGCAGCCAGGCTGCAAAGCCGGGCGATCGGCGGCGTCGGCGGAGGGCCGCAAGCTCGAGCTCGAGATCGGTCATCACGTCGCAGTCTGAGCCGATGCGCGCGCGGCGCGCACCACCCGAATGGGCCATGCGCCCCTGGTACCGACACGCCGCGCGCCCGGGCGCGGGCGCGCGTATCGGTCGCTAGACTGCCGCGGTGCGCGGGCTGAGGTGGCTCCTCGAGGGTGCGGCGCCGGCCCGCCTGGGGCCCGGCTTTCGCTGGCTGCTCGCGTCGTCGTGGACGACGAACCTGAGCGACGGCATCGCGATCGCGGCCGGCCCGCTGCTCGTGGCCTCGCAGACCGAGGATGCCTTCCTGGTCGCCATGGCCGCCCTGGTGCAGTGGCTGCCGCCGCTGCTCTTCGGGCTGTACGCCGGAGCGCTGTCGGATCGGCTCGACCGCCGGCTCATCGTCGTCACCGTCAACCTGGTGCGGGGCGCCGTCCTGGCCGTGATCGCCGCGTCGGTCCTAACCGACACGATCTCCGTCGCCGTCGTGCTCGGCGCGCTGTTCGTCCTCGGAACCGCCGAGGTATTCGCCGACAACACCACTCACACGCTCCTCCCCATGCTCGTCCGGCGCGACGACCTGGCGACCGCCAACTCGCGGCTGATGGCGGGGTTCGTCACGGTCAATCAGCTCGCCGGCCCACCCCTGGGCGCGGCGCTGTTCGCGCTGGGCATGGCGCTGCCCTTCGTCGGCCAGGCGCTGCTCGTGGTGGCGGGGGCCGCGCTGGTCAGCCGAATCGCGCTTCCGCCGGCCGCGTCCGAGCGGCGCGAGACGGCCATCCGCCACGACATCGCCGAGGGCGTGCGCTGGGTGCGGCACCATGCGGCGGTCCGGACGCTGGTCCTGACGATCTTCACGTTCAACATCACGTTCGGGGCCGCGTGGTCGATCCTCGTCCTCTACGCAACCCAGCGCCTGGGCCTCGGGGAGATCGGATACGGGTTGCTGACCACGATCTCCGCAGCCGGCGGACTGGTCGGAACGTTCTCGTACGGCTGGATCACGCGACGCGTTTCCCTGGGCAACCTGATGCGGATCGGCCTGATCATCGAGACGCTCACCCATCTCGGACTGGCCGTCGCCAGCGTGCCGTGGGTCGCGATGGTGATCTTCTTCGTCTTCGGCGCGCACGCCTTCGTGTGGGGGACCACGTCCATCACGGTTCGCCAGCGCGCGGTGCCGACCGAGCTGCAGGGGCGCGTGGGGAGCGTGAACACCGTCGGCACATTCGGCGGCCTGGTCATCGGGTCCGCGCTGGGCGGTGTGCTGGCGCAGTCGATGGGCGTCACGGCGCCGTTCTGGTTCGCCTTCGTCGGCTCGGCCATCTTCGTGGTCCTCATCTGGCGCGAGCTCCGACACATCGCGCACGCCGACGAGGCGATGGTGGACTCGGACCTGACCTGGATGGCCGCAGCCGACGCGGACTGACGCTCTCCATCCCGCCGCGCGGACAGCCGCTGACGGCCGCAGACACGAGTGCACTCGGCGCGCCACCGGGGGGAGAAGTGACGCGACCGAGTGCGATATCACTCTACTCTGGCCGGCGTCGCCCTGCTTGCGACATGCGGTCCACGGAACGGCGTCTGCCACCGTTGTACCGTGGACGCCATGGACGACACCGATGCGCTGCGCGAGCAGCTGACGCGCCTGCTGCGCGGGCAGGACGCACACATGGACTTCCTCGAGGCGGTCGCCGACTTCCCGGACGAGGCGGTGAACGATCGGGCGCCGAACGTGACGTACACACCGTGGCAGCTGGCGGAGCACGTGCGGATCACGCAGTGGGACATCCTCGAGTACGTCCGCAACCCGTCGCACGTCTCGCCCGACTGGCCGATCGGCTACTGGCCCGATCCCGAGGCGACCGCGACACCCGAGGCGTTCGCGACCACCGTCGCCGGCTTCACGCGGGATCGCGAGGCGCTGCTGGCGATCGTGGCCGACGCCAGCGTCGATCTCCTGGCACCGATGGCCCACGCCCCACGGCACTCGGTCGGGCGCGAGATCCGCGTGGTGGCGGACCACACCGCGTACCACACCGGCGAGTTCGCGATCCTCCGCCAGGTGATGGGGACCTGGCCCGCTGCCCGCGAGGGCTGAACCGCAGGCTCAGGCGACCTCGCGACGAATCGTGGCGGCGGCCAGCACCACGAACAGCGCCGCGATGCCGGCCAGCACGGCGAGGTCGAGCTGCACCGTCGGCGAGTCGAGGCCGGCGCCCGCGATGAACACCTCGCGCAGCCCCTCGACCGCGTAGGTGATCGGCAGCGCGCGGGCCACCGGTTCGAGGACGCTCGGCAGGGTCTCGATCGGCCAGAAGATTCCGCCCAGCAGGCCCTGAGGAATGATGACGATCGGGATGAACTGCAGGATCTGCAGCTCGCTGCGGGCGAACGTCGACAGGAAGATCCCGAGACTGACCGCCCCGAGGCCGAGCACCAGCGCCACCAGGTAGGCGAGCAGCGGGCTGCCCGCCACCGGCACGCCGAGCCCGAACCACCAGGCGGGCACGGGTCCGACCGCCGGCACGTCGACGCGGAGCACGGTGAAGGCGAGGACCAGGGCCACCTGGATGGTCGCGAAGATGCCGAAGCCGATGCTGTAGCCCAGCACGATCTCGCCGCGCGTGATCGGCGTCGCCATCAGGCGCTCGAGCGTTCCACCCACCCGCTCCCGGAGGAAGCTGATGCCGGTGAGGATGAAGACGAAGAAGTAGGCGAAATAGCCGACGAACACCGGCGCCAGCGTGTCGAGCTGGTCGGCGTCGGCCGGTCCGTACAACGCCTCGTGCCGGACCTCAGGAACGAGCCCCGCCATCGCCGGCGGGACGCTGCTGCGGACGGCGGCCGCGATCGCCTGCTGGACCGCCAGGACGTTGGCTCCCTCCGCCGGCGGGTTGAGGCCGGGGGTGATGACGAGCAGCTCCCCTCCGCCGGCACCGAACCCCTCCGGGACGACGAGCGCGACGTCGATCCGTCGCTCGTCGATGGCTTGCCGCGCGTCCGCCTCGCGGGAACCCACCCCGACGATGGATCCACCCTCGTCTGCCAGAGCGGCCTCGATCGCATCCACCACCGGCTCGGCCGACGTGCCCGCCTCGTTGACGACCGCGACGCGCGGCTGCGGGTTGGCCTGGCCGCGCAGCACCCAGCCGAGCAGGGCCATGATGAAGATGGGCGCGACGAAGAGCAGGGCGAGCGTCCGCGGATCGCGCCGGAACTGGTCCACGATGCGCCGGGTCAGGCTGGCGACGCGGCGCAGGTTCATGGCGCCAGCTCCTCGGCCGACCCGACCCCCGCCTCGCCGGCAAAGCGGAGGAAGGCCTCCTCCAGGTTGGGCGTGCCGGCGCGCCGGCGCAGGTCATCGGCGCTGCCGCTGGCCACGACCCGCCCGGCGCGGATGAAGAGGAGCACGTCGCAGCGCTCCGCCTCATCCATGACGTGGCTGGCGACGAGCAGTGTCCGCCCCGCATCCGCGAGCGCGCGGAAGTGCTCCCAGAACGAGACCCGGAGGGCCGGGTCCACACCGACGGTCGGCTCGTCGAGGAACACGACCTCGGGGTCGTGCACCAGGGCACAGGCCAGTGAGAGTCGCCGGCGCATGCCACCGGAGAGACGGTCCGCCGGTCGATCGACCGCCGCGTCGAGCTCGACAAGACGGAGAGACTCGGTGAGCGCGGAGCGCTCGATCGGTCCGTACAGGCGGGCGAAGAAGCGCAGGTTCTCCCACACCGACAGCTCCGGATAGACGCCGTCGGCCTGGGTCATGTAGCCGATGCGCGCCAGGTTGGCGCGCGAGGGCATCTGGACACCGGCGACGCTGGCGGAACCCGAGGTCGGCCGCGCCAGCCCGGTCAGCAGCCGAATGAGCGTCGTCTTCCCTGACCCGTTGGGTCCGAGCAGCCCGTAGATCCGCCCGGGCGGGAGGTCGAGGTCGATCCCGTCCACGGCCCGGACGCGGCCGTACTGCCTGGTCAGCCCGCGGGCGACGACCGCGGGCTGGGTGCCGCGTCGCGAGGACTCGGCTGCCGTCACGGCGGCATCGTACGCCGCGGGGTCAGCGCCGGGAACGCCGCACGGCTACCCTCGGCCGGCGCTCAGCGGGCCGGGAAGAGGAGCGGCAGGTTGTCATGCGGCAGCTGTCGCTCCTCCAGCATCGCGCGGCCGAGCTCGGCGAAGTCGAACTGCTCGGGCGCGAAGACGTCGACCCAGCGGAAGCTCTCGGTCGTCAGCTCCACTTCGACGGCCACCCCGATCCCGAGTGCCGTCACGATCGGGAACGATCCGAAGTGAAGGAACGGCGCGACCAGGTCCGGACGGATCTCGACGCCGCGGACCGTCCGCAGCATGCGCCAGCGATGGCCGGCAGTGGAGATCCACTCTCCGGGGTCGAGCGTGGCGACCACGCGCATCCAGGTCGGGCCGAGCCGCCAGCGACGGACCGCCTGGAGCCAGACGATCGGGTCGCGGTCGAAGCGCGGGATCCACGGCGGCGCGGGACCCTCTTCCGTGATCCGAAAGCCAGCGGTGCCCGACACCTCCTGGCCGCCCACCCGTCGCATCTCGCCCGTGCCCTCGCGCGCTGTCCGGTGACGGCCCAGCCTGCGCCCGCGGTGCCCGCCTGGCAAGGGGCAGACGGACGCTTCTCGGCCAGTTCCCCGTTGTCCCGTCACAAGGTGCCCTTTGACCCTGTCGCTCCCCCATCGGCGGACCGACCCTCGACACCGCCAGCGGCGACGCTGACCGCCGCTGGCAACAGACGGCAGGGAGCAACGAGATGACGCGAGTCCTGGTGGTCTATCACGACGTGGACGTCGCCGACATCGAGGTCGACGAGCTCCGCCGTGCGGGATACGAGGTGGACCAGTGCGCGGGCCCGATCGGCGGTGATCCGTGTCCGGTGGCCTCCGGCCAGCCGTGCTGGCAGGTCGAGCAGGCCGACGTCTTGGTCTACGACATCTGGGAGGGAGCGCCCGGCCACGCGGACCTGATCGCCGACGTTCGCCGGGTCCACCCCGACAAGCCGATCGTCCTCACCTCGTCCGGATCGATCCTGGACGCGCTGGAGAACAACCCCGAGCTGAGCGACGTCCCGGTCCTGCACGCCCCCACGCGGGCGAGCCTGCTCCAGGCGATCGAGCGCGCCGTCGCGACCGGTCCAGTGCCGCAGCGCGTGCCGCAGCACGAGGATCGGCGTCCGGCGTTCAGCGGGCCGCGCTGGTAGCGGCGGACCCGCCGGGCGGGGCTAGCGGCGGCGGCGGCGGACGGGTCGCTCGACCTCCCACGCGCGCGTGGCGAGCACGCGGGCGCCGACGAACAGCACGTCGAACAGGACGATCGAGACGACGATCCACAGGACCCAGATGAGGATGGCGGGCACCGGCTCCTCCTTGATGAACGGGCGTTGCCGCCCGTCCTTGCACGGTCCGTGCCCGACCGACGCGGTCACCAGAGGGAGAGGCCGGTTTCCTCGTCGTGCATGCGCGTCAGGGTGACACCGCCCATCTCGCGGATCATCACCTCGGCCGCGAAGACCTGGATCCCGCGCAGCAGGTGCCCGCCGACGGTGGCCCCGTCGGCATCCGCGAAGGTGGCGTGGGCGTGCAGGAAGGGGCGGTCGTCCTTGAGGCTGATGTTCCCCACGAACCCGGTGATCTCGTGGTGCGTATCGGTCTCCAGCTCGCGGTAGCGGTGGTCGTCCTGCTCGTAGTAGGCGTAGCGCGCGCGCCGAACCGCGCCGATGACGGTCACCTGCGCCGCCATCACGCTCTGCTCCAGGCAGAATCGCTCGATCTCCTCGACCAGGTCGCTCCCCGTCTCGAGTCGACCGACGAACGCGCGGCCCGCGCGCGCCTCCCAGAACCTGGTCGCCATCCGTCCTCCTACTCGAAGTGCTTCAGGCTGCCGACGATCGGCAGCTTCGCCGCGGCTCTCGCAGGATAGAGCCCGGACAGGGCGGCGATCCCCGCGCCGGTGAGCACGACGGCGATCAGCAGCGCCCAGGGAAGCCGAACGCCGGCATCGAGCTGCGTCGCCACGCCACCGTTGACGAGCGCGGACGCGACGACGACGCCGGTCGCCACGGCGAGGACCCCCGCGACGGCTCCCATGATGGTGGCCTCGGTGACGATCATGGCCTGGACCTGCCCGACGGTCATGCCGTGCGAACGCAGGATGGCGATCTCGCGAATGCGCTCCTGGACGCCGATGCCGAGCGTGTTGACGATGCCCAGCGCAGCGATGGCGACGGCGACCAGGGCGAGAACGTCGAGCAGCCCGGTCAGGCTGTCCAGCGATCGCGACAGGTCACGCGCGAGGTCCGCGGCCGTCAGCGGCTCGGCGGCCAGCTGGAGCGCGGTCTCGCGGACCGCGGAGGCGAAGGCCGCGTCGCCGATGGTGGGCTGCGGGACGAGCACCCACAGGCTGGCCGTGGTCGCGCCGAACAGATCGCGAGCGTCGGCGCTGCCGACCAGCAGGGCGCCGTCCGGCGTACGGGCCGGCAGCGTGTACTCCACCACGCCGGCCACGGTCATCTCATGGGCCTGGCCGCCCGGCACGCCGAGCAGCAGGGTGTCGCCGGCCGCGATGCCGGCGCGGTCCGCCAGGGCCGCGGGGACGAGCACTCCCCCGCCGGCGCGCAGGGCGGAGAAGGCAGCAGCACGCCGGCCGTCGCGGATGACGAGGGCACGGTTGTCCTGGAACACGTTCGGGTCGATCCCCACGACGATGGCCTCCTCGCGCGTGTCGCCGTCGACCCGGATGACCGGCACTTCGAGCAGCGGGCTCGCGACCCGGAGGCCGGCCGTCGCCTCGATGGTCGGACGGAAGGTCTCGACGTCGAGCGGCAGGCTGGTGCGGATGGCGTGGCCGCCGGGCAGGATCGAATCCACCCAGCGTTCCGTGCCGGCGCGTGCGGACTCGGCGACGGTACCCAGGGCGACCACCGCCGCCAGGGCGATCATCATCGCGCCGACCGTCAGCCCGGTCCGCGCCCGGTCGCGCGTGAGGCTGGCGCGTCCCAGCAGGCCCTGCGCCCCGAAGAACCACTCGAACGGCCGACCGATGAGGCGGCCGAGCGGCTCGAGCACGAAGGCCGCGGCCAGGGCGCCGCCGATGAGCAGGGCGAGGGACAGCAGGATGGGGAGCACGGGGCTGCCGCCTCCGACGACGACGGTGACGACCAGGCCGATGAGCACCGCCGCCACCTCGAGCAGGATCAGCGGCCGGAGCCGCTCCAGCAGGCCGCGCTCCGGACGGCGCGACGGACGCAGCGCGTCCAGCGGCGAGAGGCGTGCTGCGCGCGCGGCGGGGAACGCCGCGCCGAGCAGCGTCGCCGCCAGGCCCAGGAGGAACGCGACGATCATCCCGACCGGCGGCACGACCAGCCCGGTCAGCAGGACGGCCCGGGTGGAGCTGACGAGGCCGGCCAGGAGCGTGGCCAGCAGCAGCCCCAGCAGGACGCCGGCGGCGCTGCCCACAAGCCCGATGGCGGCCGCCTGGCGCAGCACGATGCCGAGGACCTGCCGCGACGTCGTGCCGGCCGCGCGCAGCAGACCGAGCTCGCGCGTGCGCTCGCTGACCGTCATGGCGAGCGTGTTGCCGACCAGGAACGCGCCGACGACCAGCGCGACCAGGCCGAACAGCAGGGCGACCTGCCCGAACGCGGTCTGCGCCCCGGCCACGCCGCGGGCGGCGTCCTCCGGCGTCTCCACCACGTAGGGCTCGTCCAGCAACGCGGTCAGCCGGTCGATCTCCGCGCTCGTCGGGTTCTCGCCGAGATCGACGTCGACGGCCCGCACGGGCGCCGGCACCGCGAACGAGTCGTCCAGCGTCGACCGTGCGAGGACGATCACGTCGCCGCCCTCGACCGCGCCCAGGCCGGTGTCGCGCAGCAGGCCGACGATGCGCAAGGGCGGCAGGCCCTCCCGCCGGCCGTCCAGCCGTACCTCGCTTCCGAGCCCCAGGCCGTTGCGCGCGGCGAAGGCGGCCGGGACGAGGACCTCGTCCGCCGCGTCCGGGTCGAGGGCGCGGCCGGAGACCACCGATGGCGGGCGGACCTCGGCGTCGGCTGCCGGCTCGATGCCGAGGGCCATCACGCTGAACACGCGCTCGCCCTCACCGGGGGCGGTGTACGCGGTCAGGCGCCGCTGCGCGACCGGGGCGGCGGCGACGACGTTGGGATCGGCGCGGATGGCCTGCAGCGTGCGGGGCGTGAAGCCGGCCTCCTCGAATGCCCGCAGCCGGACGTCGGCGCGCCCCAGGAGGTCGGCGCTCAACCCCTGGAGCGCGCGCTCCGAGGACGAGCCGATGACGATCGTGGCGGCCAGCACGGCGACGCCGAAGGCCACGCCGGCGACGGTGAGCGCCGTGCGCAGGGGGCGGGCGAGGAGCCCGCGCCAGGCGAGGGTCGCCAGGCGCATCGGTCCGCCTACAGCCCCAGCTCGGCCAGGCGCGTGATCAGGCCGCGCGCCTCGTGGTCGGCGCGCCGGCCCAGGGCGATCTCGTCGCGGATCCTGCCGTCCCGCACGACCAGGACACGATCGGCGTACGCGGCGGCCCGCGCGTCGTGGGTGACGAGGACGATCGTCTGGCCCAGGCGGTCCGCCGAGTCCCACAGCAGGTCGAGGATCTCGGTGCCGGTCGTGTAGTCGAGGTTGCCGGTCGGCTCATCGGCCAGCAGGATGGCCGGCTCCGTCGCCAGCGCGCGAGCGAGGGCGACCCGCTGCTGCTCCCCGGCCGAGAGCTGGTCGGGCCGATACGCCGCCTTGTCGGTCAGGCCCACCAGCGCCAGCAGCTCGTCCACGCGCTCCCGGTGACGCGACAGCTGCTCGCCGGCGATCAGGAACGGCAGCGCGACGTTCTCGGCCACCGTCAGCGTGGGCACCAGGTTGAAGAACTGGAAGACGAAGCCGGTCTTCTCGCGTCGCGTGAGGGTGCGTCGCTCCTCGTCGAGTGCCGAGATGCGCACGCCGTCGATGACGACCTCGCCGGACGACGGCAGGTCGAGGCCGCCGAGCAGGTGGAGCATGGTCGACTTTCCTGACCCCGAGGATCCCATGATCGCGACGAACTCGCCGCGTTCCACGGCCAGCGACACGCCGTCGAGGGCCGTGACGTGGCCGTCGCCGACCGGGTAGGACTTGACGAGGTCACGCGCCTCGAGGATGACGGGCATCGCGGGCAGTCTACCGGCGTCGACCGATCGCCCGGGCGGTGCGCCGTCGCACCGCGGGCGGTCGGAGGTCAGCCGAAGAGGAAGCCGATGATCGCGCCGAGGAATCCGCCGAACCCGCCGTCGTCAACGGGCGCGGCCGCGACCTGGAGCGGAACGCGCGTCAGCGCGGCCGAGGCCGCGTCCTTGCCATCCCTCGCCGGCGCGGCGGCGGTCCAGCGTCCGGTGGCAGGGCGATCCAGCTCGTCGACCGTGAATCGAGTCACGAGCGCGGCCACTGACGGCGGCCTGGCGTTGACCACCTGCGCGACGCCGTCGATGCCGGCGGCCGAGCTGGGCCGGCGTGGGGCGGCCATGCTCACGATCTTCGGGGTCGGCTGTGGCGTGGCCGCCGGCCGGAGCGCCGTCGTCGTGCGCGGTGCCGTGGCGCCACCGCCGCCGCCGCCGCCACCACTGCCGCCGCCGGATGGCGGGCGCGGCGCGGGCGCGGGCTGCTGCGGCGCGGGGGCCGGTGCCGGTGCGCTGTATCGGGCCTGCATGAACAGCTCGGTGTACATGCGCGTGTTCTGGACGTAGCCCTGGAACATCTGGCCGTCGGCCGCGGCGGCGCCGACGCCGCCGTGCGTGAAGCGCGCGTCCAGGACGTTGGCGCGGTGCCCGGCTGACGCCATGAAGGCTTCGTGCACGCGGACGGGCGAATAGGCGTCGTCGAGGCCCGAGTTCCAGCCGATGTTCTCGCCAGCCCAGTCGTAGGACAGGCCGTTGCGGTCGTAGAAGGTGTAGACCAGGCAGCCGCAGCTCGGGATGGTGTGGCTGAAGTAGTTGCTCTGCAGCATGTCCGCGCTGCGCCAGCGCGCGAGCGCCACCAGCGTGCCGTTGGACTGCACCGGCGCGATGCCGTTGTTGACGCGGGCGCCGTTCATCAGCTGCCACAGCGTCGCCTCGGCCGAGCCCTGGTTCCAGCCGGACACCGCGGTCGGGGTCCAGGCCAGCAGGCCGGCGGTGAGGAGCGCACTGATTCCGAGGCCAAGCGTCCGAGCGACGACGCGGCGCGAGGAGGTGATGGCGGTGGCAGACATCTGGTGCTCCGGTGACGGTGCCTTGCGGTGGTAGGGCGGCTCGGCGCCCGAGCGATACCGTACGGAGCGGTGCGGTCACGGTCAGTAGCCCGGTGGTCCGGTCGGCGGGGGTGACCCAGGGGCGTCCGGGTACCGGGTCGCGTGGGACGATTCGGCCAGTCGCAGGTCAGAAGCGGACGGCACGTCCCGTGCATGCGAAGCTCTCGACGGACCGCACCGAGCACCCAGCGGAAGGGGGACGATGACGCCCAAGAGCCACTCCATCCTCGTCGTCGACGACGACTCGATGGTCCTCTCCCTGTACGTCGACGCGCTGGCCGAGTCCGGACATCGGGTCGAGGTGGCGCCCAACGGCGAGGCGGCGCTGCGACGGCTCCAGACCGGCCCGATTCCGTGCGTCGTGCTGACGGACGTCCGGATGCCCGTGATGGACGGCTTCGAGCTCTCGTCGGCCCTCGCCGCGGATCCGCAGCTGGCCAGCGTCCCGGTCGTCATGCTGACCGGCGACCGGATGCTCTCGTTCACCTCGCCGGCACGGGACAAGCCCTTCGACCCGGCCGAGCTGGACGCGCTGGTGCAGCGGACCTGCGTCCTGCACCGGCGCCAGGAGGGAGCCGCCTAGGAGGGCCGATCCTCCGCCAGCCGCTCGCTGGCCTCGCGAAGCTCGGCCGCCGACTCGCCGATCTGCCCGGCCGCTTGACGCTGCTCCCCCGCCGCCGCCCGGAGCTCGCCCGCGGCGGCACGCAGGTCGTCCGAGGCGGCATCCATCGACTCGGCCGCCTCGGCCTCCTCCTCCGCTTCCTCGGCCTCGACGCGGTCGGCGGCCATCGCCACCAGCTCCTCCGGCGGGGCGTCCGGCGCCTCGGCCCGCACCTCCTCGAGGACCTCCTCGGTCTCTTCGGGCGACTCCTCGAGCGTCCGCAGGTTCACGACGTAGTTGAAGAAGACGTTCAGCACGGCGATCACCGGGATCCCGAACAGCGCCCCCCACAGCCCGGCGACCTGCGCGCCGATGAGGAGGCCGACCAGGACGAGCAGCGGATGCATGCCCAGCGCCTCCTGCATGAGGCGCGGCTGGAGGTAGTTCACCAGCACCGTCTGCACGATCAACAGCCCGCCTGCGACCGGGATGATCCAGTCACTGGCGAAGATGGCCGTGGCCACGATCGGCGGGATGAGCGCGAGCGGCGGGCCGAAGAACGGGATCAGCATGCCCAGCGCCGATGCGGCGGTGATCAGGAACCCGTACGGCAGTCCGACGAGGATCACGACGAGGATCGTGAGCACCGTCTGGATCGCGGCCAGCAGCACCTGGGCACGGAGGAAGCCGCCGAAGGCACGGGAGATCGTCCGCTCCAGGATCTCGACCTCGTCCTCGTACCGGCTCGGGATCACCCGGTTGACCTTGGCGAGGATCCCGGCGCTGTCGGCCAGCATGTACACGCTCAGGATGATCACCAGCGCGAGGGAGCCGAGGACCGAGGCGCCGACCTGCGGCACCTCGCCGAGGATCGGCCCGGCGACGCCCACCAGCGATCGCTCGGCGTCGCGGTAGACCTGCACCAGGTCCGGCGCGAAGCGGCCGAAGGTGATCGCGTCCTGCCACTCGCGCAGCACGCCCTCGATGCGCGCTCGGGTGAGCGGGAACTCGGCGGTCATGTCGCCGACGTTGGCGGCGACGGAGGCCGCAGCGTAGAAGATGAACGCCGCGCCGATCACCAGCGCCGCGCCGAACACGATGCCGACCGCCAGGCCGCGGGGCAACCGGAATCGCGTGACCATCCAGCTGACGAGCGGCGAGAGGACGAACGCCAGCAGCCAGGCGATGAAGAGGGTCAAGGCGATCTGCGCGAAGCCGCTGAGGATGTCGAGCAGGAGGCCGATGAGCAGCAGCGAGACGTAGACCGTGGCGATGATGACGAAGGTCGAACGCCACCAGCGCTCCCGCCGGCCTCGCGCCACCTGGTCCTCGTGCAGCTCCATTGCCGGCGGATCATGGCAGGCCCGGACGGTGCGCGTCCACCGATCTGGAACGGTTCGTGCCGGTGCTGGAGGGCATGAACGACGAGCGCAGCGGGCACGATCTCGAGCGCGACTCGACCGGCGACGCCGTCGGTCCGGCGCAGGGCGGCGGCCCTCCCGACGCGCTGCCGTGGACCCTCGTGGTCGAGGACGAGGGCTGGTCGGCGGACCTCGAGCACGGCGTCCAGCTCCCGTGCACCGGCGACCGCATCGAGTACATCACGGAGCACGGTGAGCGGCGCATGTACGTCGTCGACGCGGTCGTGCACACCCTCCAGCGGTCGTCCAGCGAGCGACCGCCCGTCGCCGATGCCGAGCGCGGGCCGAACACCCTCGTCGATGCCGGCGCCAACCCGGAGCCACCCGGGCTCCTGCGCGCCGGCCTCCCCCGGGTCGTGGTGCACCGCGCCGACTAGGCGCGACGGCGCGTCGCCGAAGGTCCTCGCTCCCGGGGGCTGATCGGCCCTCTTCAGCGACCCGGGATCGGTCGATGCTGGCGAGGACACCGCTCGGAGCGCACCCGATGAACATCCTGCTGGCACTGGACGGTTCGCCGTCCTCACTGGTCGCCCGCGACCTGGTGGCCGGCCTGTCGTGGCCCGAGGCGACGACGGTCGACCTCCTGGCGGCCTACCAGACGCCGATCGACTGGAGCGGCGGCATGGCGCCGGCCGACTGGATGGGCGAGGTGGACGAGGCAACGCGAGGCCAGCTGGCCGAGGACCTCGAGGCGGCCGCCGCACCATTGCTGCAGCACGGGTTGGCCGTCGAGCGACACGTCGTGGCCGGGCGCCCGGCGACCGAGATCGTCGCCGCGGCGCACGCGCGCGACGCGGCGCTGGTCGTGATGGGTTCGCGCGGACGGGGGCCGCTGCGGTCGATGCTCCTCGGCTCCGTTGCCGGCGAGGTGACCGCTCACGCCGCGTGCCCCGTGCTCGTCGCACGGCATCCGACGGTCACGCGCCTGGTCGTGGCCACGGATGGGTCGGCCGGGGCGGAGCTCATCCCGGACCGTCTCGCCGCCCTGGGCGCCTTCACCGGCGTCCCGGCCGACGTCGTGGCGGTTTCGATCCCGGACACCCCGACCTTCGAGCTGATCGTCGGCCTGTACACGCTCGGCGACGAGCGGCTGTCGCACCGGCGCCAGGAGCTGCGCCAGCGTTTCGCCGCCGCGGCGGATCGGATGGTCGAGCGTCTGACTGCCGTCGGCATCCCGGCCACGGGCCACGTCCGCGCCGGCGATCCGGCGCACGAGGTCCTGGCCCTCGCCCGGGAACGCGAGGCCGACCTGGTGGTCACCGGGTCGCGCGGGCTCGGCGCGCTGGATCGGCTGCTGCTCGGGAGCGTGGCGCGCAACGTCCTGCACCACGCGACCGCATCGGTCCTGGTCGTCGGTCATCCGTAGCCTGGCCGGGCGGCGTGCCGGTCGGCCCCGCCGAATCGGTCCGAACCGCTCTCCGCCCGCCGCCGGCCACGTCCTACGGTGGGACCACCGACCTGAAGCGTGGAGCGATCGAGCCATGAAGGTGAGTGACGTCATGACCCGCGGCGTGGTCTGCGCCACGCCGTCGATGCGCCTGCGTGACGTGGCGCGTCTGCTCAGCGAGCACCAGGTGAGCGGGCTTCCCGTCGTCGACGAAGGTGGTGGACGGATCGTCGGCGTCATCTCCGAGGGCGACCTGCTCGCGAAGCAGCTGACCCACCCGCTCAGCCGCCGGCTGCCGCTGGAGTGGATCCTGGGCGAGCACCACGACCCCGACGAGCTGCGACGCCGGGCGGCGACGACGGCCGGTGAGGCCATGACCTCGCCCGCGCTCACCATCGAGGCCGACCGTCCGGTCCGTGAGGCCGCGGCGCGGATGATCGAGCGCCGCGTGAACCGGCTGCCAGTGGTGGCCGGGGGCCGCTTGGTCGGGATCGTGACCCGCGCGGACCTCGTCCGCGCCTACCTGCGCCTGGACGACGAGGTGCGCCACGCCGTCACCGAGGACGTCATCCGCCGCACGATGTGGCTGGATCCGTCGCGGTTCGACATCGACGTTGACGAGGGCATCGTCACCATCGCCGGGACGGTGGACCGGCGATCGACCGCTCGCATCCTGGCCAAGCTCATCGGCCTGGTCGACGGAGTGACCGGGCTGCACGACCAGCTGCGCTGGGACTTCGACGACAGCAGCATCGAACCGGGGGGCGAGACGGAGCGCGAGCCTGGCGCCGCGTCGGTAACGGCACGGGAGCACCCACCCGCGCTGCATCGGTAACGCAGCGAATTGGAGGACCGATCGATGGTCACCAGCACCCCCGTGATCGATGAGCGCCTGGAGAACTGGCTCCACGCCCACGCGATCACGTTCGAGGTCCATCCGCATCCCCTCACCTTCACCGCCCTCGCCACCGCGCGCGCGGAGGGCATCGAGCCGCGCACCTTCGCCAAGGTTGTCGGGGTCCGCACCGAGGAGGGGCGCGTGGCGTTGATCGTGGTCGACGCCGTCGACGTCCTCGACCTGGCCAAGGTCCGGCGGCTGATCGGCGAGCCCGTTCGGCTCCTCTCCGAGCTGGAGCTGACCGCGGCCTGCCCGGCGTGGGAGGTCGGCACCGTGCCGCCCGTCCCGACGCTCGCCGGCGTCCAGGTCTTCGCCGACGAGGCGGTGCGATCCGACGCCCAGATCAGCTTCAACGCCGGCAGCCACCGGGTGGCGGTCCGCGTGGACCGAGCCGCGTGGGAGGAGGCGGCCGAGATCGCCTACGGCGACCTGGTGCGACGGCGGACGGACCGATGATCGCCGGTGCGCCGGGCACGACGCGCCCGGAAGAGCTCCGCGTCGCCGACCTGATGACGATCGATCCGGTCACCGTCGCCGTCGACGCGAGCATCGAGGAGGCGGAGGACCTGCTGAGACATCACCGCATCACGGGGCTGCCAGTGGTCGACGCCGATGGCCTGCTGGTCGGCGTCATCAGCCTCACCGACCTGCTCTACCTGGCCCAGCCGACCGTCGGCGCGCTGATCCGTGGCCGCGAGAGCGGCATCCGGGTCGGCGAGGTGATGAGCGTCCCGCCCATCACCATCGACACCACGGCCACGGTGCGAGACGCGGCACGGGCCATGGATGCGGATCGGCTGCACCGGCTGGTGGCGGTGGACGCGCAGGGACGACCCGTCGGGGTCATCTCGTCGATGGACTTCGTCTCGCTGGTCGCCGAGGGCTGACCTCCTGGCGCTGCACTGACGCACGACGCCGGCCCTCGAGCCGGCGTCGTCGGGTTCGGTCGGGCGCCGATCAGCGGCGGCGCAGGAGCGCGATGATCGTCCCGATCACACCGCCGGCCACGGCACCGATGACCGCGGCCTCGCGCAGTCCGAGCACCACCCGAGCCCCCGGCGCGAGGTTCAGGCGCGGCGTGAGCGCGATGCCTACGCCCGAGTTCTCGCCGACGTCGATGGACGGGGCAATGGCCACCATCGCGCCGCCACGCTCGAACCGCATGCCGCCGGCGGCGAGCGCCGTCCCGAAGCCGCCCATGGTGACCTCGACCGGCCCTCCGCTCAGCAGCATGGCGCCGCCGCCCTGGTGCACCTCGAGCCGCTCGCCGGCGATCAACGTCCGTGCGCCAGCCTGCGTCACCGTCACGTTGGCGCGTGCCACGACGGCGCCCACGGCACCCTGCTC
>DASTYP010000095.1:0-2984 GCA_035764845.1 Candidatus Limnocylindria bacterium | reverse complement strand
CTGCGGCAGGTGCTGCTGACCGGCGCTGAGGTCGGCCAGGTCATCGGCGACCTGGCCATCCTGGCCGGCATGGGCGTCGTGCTGGCCATCCTGGCCGTCATCGCCTTCCGGCGAACGGAGCAGTACGCCCGCCGCGGCGGGCGGTTGGCCCAGTACTGATGGACGAGCTGCGCAACGAGGCGCGGGCCGCCGTGGCGATCGCGCGCAAGGAGCTGCGGGTCGCGCTGCGATATCGGCTCAACGCGATCAACCAGGTGCTCCAGCCGCTGTACCAGATTCTCATCCCCGGGCTCCTGCTGGGCGCGACGTTCGCGATCGGCGGGCAGAACGTCGGGTTGGCGAAGACGGCGGGCACGACCGACGTCGTGGGCTACCTCTTCCTCGGCATGCTGGCGCTGAACCTGACGGCCGCGGGATTCTGGGGCGTCGCGTACTCGATCAAGATGGAGCTCGACGCCGGGACGCTGGAGCCGGCCTGGCTCACCCCGACCCGCCGTGAGACCTTCGTCGTGGGCATGACGCTCGCCGGCCTGGCCATGGCGGTGGTGAGCACGGCGATCCTGGTGCTGATCGGCATCTGGCTCTTCGGCGCCGACCTGGGCCCGCGCCTGGTGGCGGCGGTGCCCATCCTGGCCGTGACCTCGTTCGGGATCCTGGGCATCGGCTACCTCATCGGCTCGGTGGTCCTCCGCATGCGCGAGTCGAACTTCTTCGTTGACGCGTTCGACTTCATCTTCATCGCGCTGTCCGGCGCCACGTTCCCGATCGTCGTGCTGCCCGGCGCGGTGCAGATGGTGTCGTACGCCCTGCCGACGACCCATGCGCTCGACCTGATGCGGGTCGCGGCGCTGGGCACTCCCCCGCTCCTGCCACTCGCCGCCGAGTGGGTCCTGCTGGTGGTGACGAGCCTCGCGTTGCTGGTGGTGGGACGCTGGGCGTGGCTGTCGACGGAGCGGCGCCTGCGGGTCCGGGGGACGCTGGGGCAGTACTGAGCGGCGCGGCCACCGGTCGGCACGCGGGTTGCGGTGCTCTCCACTCGATGCGTCCCGCCCCGTCATCCCGGCGCGTGGTGTACCGTTCGGCGCCGTGACCAACCAACGTCGAGGCCCCGAGGAACGTCGGGTCGACCCGCTCCTCGAGGTTCGTGAGCGCCGCCGCGGGAAGCGGATGGGCGACGCGTACGTGAAGATCGTCCGCCCCTTCGAGGCGGAGTTCCAGCGTGGCGACGAGGGCGAGCTGATCGCCACGGAGCGGACCCTGCTGCGACGCTCGGGATGGAAGGCGGCGCTGCGCGGGTTCCGCACCTGGCTCATCGGCCGACCCATCCATCGTGAGCGGGAGGAGCACGAGCGACTGACCAAGGTCAAGGCGCTCGCCATCTTCTCGAGCGACAACATCAGCTCATCGGCCTACGGGCCCGAGGAGATCATGCGCGTGCTGGCGGGCGCCAGTGCCGGCGCGATCATGCTGACGCTGCCGCTGGCCGCGCTGATCATCCTGATGCTGGCCATCGTCACGCTGTCGTACCGGCAGACGATCAAGGCCTACCCGCACGGCGCCTCGAGCTACATCGTGGCGAGCGACAACCTCGGCCCGTTCCTTGGCGTGCTCGCCGCGGCCGCGCTCCTCATCGGCTACGTGGTGACGGTCGCGGTGTCGGTGTCGGCCGGCGTGCTGGCCATGACCTCGATCATCCCCGCGCTGTATCCCGAGCGGGTGCTGATCGGCGTGGTGGCGGTCGGCGTCCTGATGCTCGGCAACCTGCGCGGCATCCGCGAGTCCGGAACCATCTTCATGGTGCCGACCTACGCCTACATCGTCGTGATGCTCGGCATCATCGGCTACGGCGTGGTGCGCACCGTCCTCGGCGATGTGCCGCCGTTCGAGGCACCGGCTGCCTGGGAGGCGGTCCAGGAGAGCGGCCAGGTGCTGGGGCTGTTCCTCATCCTGCGGGCGTTCAGCCAGGGCGCGGTGGCGCTGACCGGCGTGGAGGCGATCTCCGATGGCGTTCCCGCGTTCAAGTCGCCGGAGTGGCGCAACGCGCGGACCACGCTCACGTGGGCCGCGGCCATCTTCGCGGTGCTGTTCCTGGGGATCGCGTTCCTGGTGACGACCATGGGCATCGTCCCGGACCCGACGGAACGCCAGACCGTCCTCTCGCTGCTGGTCCGGCACCTGACCGGCAACGGACCGGTGCTGGTCATCGCGCAGATCGCGACGGCACTGATCCTGGTGCTGGCCGCGAACACGAGCTTCGCCGACTTCCCGCGCCTCTCCTACTTCCTGGCGCGCGACGAGTACCTGCCGCGCCAGTTCGCATTCCGCGGGGAACGCCTGGCCTTCACGACCGGCATCCTCTTCCTCTCGATCATGGCCGCCGGCCTGATCATCGGCTTCGACGCCAGCGTCGCCGGCCTGATCCCGCTCTACACGCTGGGCGTGTTCATCGCCTTCACCCTGTCGCAGACCGGCATGCTCGCCCGATGGTGGAACCGGCGTGAGGCGGGCTGGCGCAGCGGCCTGGCGATCAACGGCCTGGGTGCCGCCACGACCGCCGTGGTGGCGCTGGTCGTCGGCAGCAGCAACTTCTTCGCGGGCTCATGGCTGGTCATCGTGCTCGTGCCGATCCTGATGGCCGTCCTCATGGCCATCCACCGCCACTATCGCGACCTGAACGCCGCGCTGGCGGTGGAGCGCATTCCGCTCGCGGACGAGGTCGCGGCCCGCCCCATCGTGGTGGTGCCGATCGCGCGCCTCGACCGCCCAGCGCTCCAGGCCATCGCGTTCGCCAACTCCCTCAGCGCCGATGCGGTCGCCGTCCACGTCACCAATGACGCCTCCGAGGCGGAGCAGCTGCGCGAGCAATGGCCGTCGTGGGCCGCCTCCACCAACCTGGTGATCGTCGAGTCGCCCTACCGGGCCCTGGTCGGGCCGCTGATGGCCTACCTCGACGCCATCCAGCAGCAGGCTCCGGAACGGCCGAT
>DASTYP010000094.1:0-5956 GCA_035764845.1 Candidatus Limnocylindria bacterium | reverse complement strand
GGTCGAGCGCGGACAGGGCGAAGGTCACCAGCCAGGCGTGCGCATCGGCCAGGGCGGCGAACGGTCCGGCCTTCATGGCCTCGAGCTCGCTGGAGATGTCGTCGGCCAGCAGGATGACGCGTGCGGCCCCCAGCTCGAGGTTGCTCGCCAGCTTCTCGACCACGCGGCGGGCATCCGACTCGTCCGCGTACGAGATGCCCAGTGGCCGCAGTCCGATCCACAGCCCGCAGCCGTCCCGTCGGCCCGCGTCCGCCAGCCGTTCCAGCTCGTCAGCCGTGGTCCTGGGATACGGCTGGCGCCACTCGGCGTTCTGGAAGGGGTCCTCCTTCGGCGCGTAGGCGTAGACGTTCATCCCTGCCTCCGCGACCGCGGCCCGAACCCGACGGCGTTCGTCGGGCGCCCAGAGGCGACCGTAGAAGCCCTCGATCACCCCTCTCAGCGCGACACTCACGCGTCGAAGCGCAGGCCGATGGTGGCCAGCTCCCAGGGACCGAGCTCCAGCTCCACCCATCCGTCGTCGATCGCCAGCTCACCGTTCGGCGACTCGGCGAGGTCGAGACGGACGGCCGTCCGCGCCGCCCGGTACGGCCGAATGCGTCCTCGACACGGCTCGGGCGACTCGTTCAGCACCCGGACCACCAGCTCGTCCCGCTCCTCCGCGCGCTTGACCGCGCTCACCTCGATGTCGCCGTCGACCTCGAGGAGCGCGCCCGACGGGCGCAGACTGGGCTCGGGCGGGTTCGGATCCCGGCGCCAGGGATCGGTCAGCGGCCGCAGGCCGGGCGTCTCGACGGCAAGGAGATCAGCGTTGAAGGCGTGCGCGGCGCGATGGCTGCCGGCGTCGCGCCAGCTGCCGGCGTGCGGCACGATGCTGTACTCGGCCACGAACGGACCGATCATCTGCGCATCGGGCGTTGGCATGACCGGTCCGGCGCCCTCGATCCGGCTCAACAGGTCGCCGCGGCTCAGGTAGCCGACGGCGCGCAGCAGGGTCAGCGCGATCGTCCCGGTTGCGTCGTCCAGGACCGATGCCTCCGGCAGCCCGCGGTTGGCGATGGTGAGCCCCCGGCCGTCGGCGTCGACGCTGGTGAAGGCCTGCTGCGGGAACTCGGGCACGGCCGGCTCGGCACTGCCGCGCTCCACCTGCTCCACCGCCACGGGGCGCTCGACCACGCAGAAGGCGGACTCGGCGTGCGACGTCTCCACCGGGCGGCCCAGCGGGAAGCGGGCGCGCAGGCGATGGTCGCCGGCCGGGTTGACGCCGTGCGTCCGGACATCGACGCGCCGAACGCCGGCGTGAAGGGTGACGTCCGAGTGCAGCTCGAACTCGACCAGCTCGGCCGAACGGCTGCGCCGATCCTCGGTGAGTCCGGCGGGGATCCGCCAGGTCCACGTGATGCGCAGCGTGGCGCGGGCCGGACCGGTCTCGAGCCAGGTGAGGGCCGGCCGCACGTCGGTGGCGCGGTACGTCACGTCCCCGAGCGGCCACGAGTAGTTGTACTCGTCGCCGGCGTCGCCGCCGTCCTCGATGAGGTTGAGGCCCTCGTATCGCTCGCCGCTGGCTTGGTCCACGACGGTCAGCGCGCCGGTTGGCGGGTCGACCAGCACGCTGAGATGCTCGTTCTCGAGCCGTGCCGGCCCGACGGCGAGGCCGCTCGTCCGCGCCGCACCCTTGTCGCGCGCCACGATGCCGAGGACGGTGTGGTCCAGCGCCCACGGGCGGTTGGCCGCCTCCTCGCGACGCGTCAGGGTGTAGCGGCGGTAGCCGAGCGACGGCATGTCGGTCGCCACGAACGCCACCTCGGTCCACAGCCGGCTGGGCAGCGCCGTGCGTCGCTCGATCACCTGCCGTACCTGGAACGGGACGGTGGCGCCGGTGTCGTCCGCGAGGCGCCAGGTGGACGGCGCGACCTCGAGCGCCGGGTCGACCAGCAGCCGCGCCCCCTCGGTCCGGGTGAAGCCCAGCGGGTTGAAGACGAGGAAGGCCCGAGCGCCGTCGGGCAGGTCGTCGGTGATCAGGCGCGCGGCGAGCCGCTCGCCGGCGCGCAGGGCCAGGAATCGGCCGAGATCGATGGCCTCCTCGTAGCGCGCCACGTTCTGGCGGTGGACCTCGTCGATGGAGCAGCCGGTGATCGAGTCGTGCGGCTGGTTCTGCACGACCAGGCGCCAGGCGGCCCACAGCGAGCTCTGCTCGTACGGGCCGCCGAGCATCCAGGAGAGCGCCTGGAGCGGCTCCGCCTGGCGCTCCAGCGCGGCCTGCGCGTCCCGGTTCAGCCGCTTCAGGTACAGCCGGGTGCTCGTCACGCCGGGCAGCAGGTGCGCCTTGCGGCCGAAGGCGCGGCCCTCGCCGTGCCAGACGACCGAGACGCGGTCCGCATCACGGCGCACGTCGTCCAGGAAGCCCGCCAGCGACCCCTGCTCGAACCGCAGACCGTCGGCCTCGACCTCCCGGTTCAGTCGCTCGAGCAGATCGGGGAGACGGCCGTCGGCCGGAAGGTGGTCACCGCCGTAGGGCTGGAGAATGCGGTTCGCGCTGGCGTACGGGCGCAGGTAGCCGACCAGCTCGTCCTGGCGCTCGCGCCAGCCACGCCAGGCGGCGTCATCGGTCAGGGCGCCATCGGCCGCGTGGCTGACGTAGTACTCGTGCGCCAGGTACAGCGCCAGCACGCGGGTGCCGTCGGGGCCCTCCCACCAGAACTCGGTCTGCATCTCCTCGGGGAACCGGCCGCGCGAGTGCACGCGGGGGTAGTACGGCTGGCCGTCGGCGGGCGGCGCCAGCAGGTCGATGGCGTTCGGGTCCGCGCCCTGGCCCGGCGGCGGCGCCCCGAAGCCACGCCAGACCACGGCGCTCTCGATCCCGAAGCCGGCCAGGATCTGGGGCAGCTGCGCCGCGTGGCCGAACTGGTCGGGGAGGTAGCCGACCGGCGTGATGGGCACGTCGAGGGCCGCGCACACCCGGCGTCCGAGCCACAGGTTGCGGATGGCGGACTCGCCACTGGGGATGAGCGTGTCCGCCAGCACGTACCACGGACCGACGTGGATCCGCCCCTCGCGGATCCGTCGCACCAGGCGATCCCGGTTCTCCGGCCGAAGCTCGAGGTAGTCCTCGAGCATGACGGCCTGGCCGTCCAGGACGAAGGTGGTGAATCGATCGTCGCCGTCGATGATGTCGAGCAGCCGATCGATCAGATCGGCGAGGCGAACGCTGAAGTCACGCCGTGTCGTCCACCACTCGCGGTCCCAGTGGGTGTGGTGGTAGACGGTGACGGTGAGCGGGGCGTCGGGATCGGCGTGGTGGAGGCGTGGTCGGTGGTCGAGGGCAGGTCGAGTCGTCATCGCCTCGATCCTAGGCGACCGCTTCTCCGAAGGAGCGGCCGAAAGGCACGAGAAGCGGCACGACGATTGCTCAGGCATCTCCCCTTGTGACCACCCGCACCGCGTCGTACCTTGCCATGGCGCCCGACGACCACTCCTCCAGCCTGCCGGTCGGCCCGGGCGCTCCGCCGAGCTTCGCGCGGGACCCCGAGGCCTGGTTCGGCTGGATCGAGACCCTGCTCAGTGCGGCGCCGGAGCGCATCCGCGAGATCGGCCCGGTGGAGCCGTGGGCTGATCGCGAGGGACACCACTGGCGCGTCGTCGCGACGCACGACGGTCCGGAGATCCGGCCCGGACTGGAGAACCCCTTCCTGGTCACCGGCGAGCTGCCGATCATCACGGCGCTGCTCGTCACGCCGACCCACATCGGCGCAGAGGTGACCATGCGGCGCTGGCGGCAGGTCATGTGGGTCCCGGTGGGCAGCGTCCGCCTCTACCACCTCGGTGTCGCCATGCTCGCCCGATACGAGCTGCCGCACGAAGCCATCGACCGGATTGCCCCGGGCGTCTGGCGTGACGCCGTCCGCCGCTGGCGCGAGCACTACGCCCTGCCCGCGGACGCCCACCCGATTCCCGCCTCGAGAATCGGGGCGCGCGGCCGGCTCAACGACTGAGCGACAGCGCCCCGGCGCCCGCGCGGCTCACCCACCATCGGGCGGTTCGACCGGTCCGACGCGCGTACTCGGCGACGATCCGGGACCCCGCCGACGCGGCGGCATCGGCCTCCACCAGGCTCACCGTGCAGCCACCGAAGCCGGCGCCCGTCATGCGCGAGGCGACGATCCCCGGCGTGGCCCTCGCCACGTCGACCAGCGCGTCGAGCTCCGGCGTGGAGACGTCGAAGTCCTCGGCCAGGCTGCGGTGCGACTCGGCGAACAGCCGCCCCAGCGCCCTGCGGTCATCGTTACGCAGCGCCTCGCGCGCTTCGCGGACGCGCGCGTTCTCCGAGATGACGTGCCTGGCGCGCCGTCCGAGCGGCTCGGGGAGGAGCGCGGAGTGCAGCTCGGCGAGGGTCGCGTCCCGCAGCGCCGGAACGCCCAGGGCGGTCGCGGCCGCCTCGCACTCCTCGCGGCGTCGGTTGTAGTCCCCGGCCGTGAGCTCCCGGCGCTGCCCGGAGTCAACGACCAGGATGCGCAGCGCGTCCGGCACCTGGACCCGCTCCGTCTCCAGGCTCCGGCAGTCGATGAACAGGGCCGACCCGGCCTCCGCGGCGGCCGACACGAGCGGGTCCATGATCCCGCTCCGGACCCCGACGTGATCGTTCTCGGCCTGCTGGCAGAGCCTGGCGAGCTCCACGGCATCCATCGGCTCAGGGGAGAGCGTGAGCGCGAGCGCCACCTCGAACGCCGCCGACGAAGAGAGCCCGGTGCCCGCCGGCACATCCGAGGCGACATGCGCCGTGATGCCGCGAACCGATCTGCCGCGGTCACGCAGCGCACGGACGACGGCGGTGGCGTGCCGGCCCCAGCCGTCCATCGGGCCATCGCCGGTCGCCGGATCGATCACCACCGTTCCGGCATACGCGTCCGACGTGAGCCGGATGACGCCCGGGGTCCCGCGCCCGCGAAGCACGGTCTGGAGCTCCAGGGCCACGGGGAGCACGAACCCGTCGTTGTAGTCAGTGTGCTCGCCGATGAGGTTGGCGCGCCCCGGCGCGCGCGCGAGGACCCGGTCCGGGGGTTCGTCGGGGGCCGATACCATACTCGCCCCATGCTAGCGACGTCCTGAACCGATGCGCCCGCGTCGCGGCCGCCTCGCCGACGGCCGCACCATCCTCTACTTCGACGACGCCGGCGTCACTCGCGGAGAGCCACCCGCGGACCGGCGGCGCCTGGAGCCGGGGCCACCGCCGGCGGAGCTGCGACACGATGCCCTCCTGGACGAGTGGGTGATCCTCGCGGCACATCGGCAGGGTCGCACGTTCCTGCCGCCGGCCAGTCAGTGCCCGCTGTGCCCGAGTCGCGGCGATGCCCTGACCGAGGTGCCGGCCGACGACTACGACGTAGTGGTGTTCGAGAACCGATTCCCCTCGTTGCCTGCCGCATCCGGGTCCGACGGCCGCCCGGTCGGCCGCGCGGAGGTGGTCTGCTACTCGAGCGACCACGAAGCGTCGTTCCCCACGCTTCCCGACGAGCGCCTCGACACCATCGCCGCGGCCTGGGTCGAACGCAGCGTCGCCCTGAGCGCGGACCCGGGGACGGCCGCGGTCTTCGTGTTCGAGAACCGCGGGGAGGAGATCGGCGTGACGCTGCACCACCCGCACGGCCAGATCTACGCCTACCCCTTCGTGCCGCCGCGGCTCGAGCGCATGCTCGTGGCGGCGCAGCGCCACCGGGACGCCGCGGATGGCGCCTGCCTGGCGTGCGAGCTGCTGGCCAAGGAGCTACGCGAGGGTCGCCGGATCCTCGTCGCCGGCTCGGCCGCGGTCGCCTACGTCCCACAGGCGGCGCGCTGGCCGTACGAGGTTCACGTGGTGCCGCGCCGCCACGTCGGCCAGCTGGCGGACCTCGAGACGACCGAGCTGGCGGAGATGGTCCGCCTCCACGCCGATGCGCTGGCCCGGCTCGACCAGCTCTTCGAG
>DASTYP010000093.1:0-7597 GCA_035764845.1 Candidatus Limnocylindria bacterium | reverse complement strand
CCGAGCGATCTACCACTGTGCCGACTGCCGGCAGCCGTTCGAGCAGTTCAAGCGCGTCTGAACGCCGCGGTCGCGGCTGGCGCAGCGATTGCATCGGTCGCGGGCATGATCAATCGCGACAACCCGCAGGGACCCGGGCAGGGTCCGCTCGACCGGCCGAGCCGCGACGCCGGCGACCCCATCGGCGACAACGCCTACCCCGGAGGGTCGGGCATGCTGCCGCCGACCGCCGACATGGACGATCCGATCCCCGAGACGGGCATGCCTGGCGAGCCGCGCGCCGAGCCCGACCAGCTCGAGGAGGAAGAGGAGCTGGGGCCCGAGGACGAGCCGAGGGCCTGAGGCTTCGGCGGGCGGGCCGCCTGGCCCCCCGCATGCGCTACCCTTCGCCGCATGGCAATCGACGCTGACGAGATCGGCCAGGACGCGAGCGCGGCGCTCGCATCGGGCCGCGAGGACCACCTGGCCGCCATGCGCCACAGCGCGGCCCACATGATGGCGGCCGCCGTGCTCGAGGTGTTCCCGGATGCCAGGCTGGGCATCGGTCCCGCCATCAAGGACGGCTTCTACTACGACTTCGACCTGCCGCGCCCGCTGACGCCCGACGACCTCGAGCAGATCGAGGAGAAGATGCGCGCCCAGCAGGCCGCCGATCTCGCCTTCGAGCACTCGCGTGACCTGCCGCGCGAGGAGGCCATCGGGCTGAACCGGGAACGGAACCAGCCGTTCAAGGTGGAGATCATCCAGGACCTGCCCGAGTCGGAGGGCCCGACGGTCAGCTTCTACCGCCACGGGACGTTCGAGGACCTCTGCCGCGGCGGCCACCTCGAGTCGACCGCGCAGCTCGGCGCGTTCAAGCTGCTGCACACCGCCGGCGCGTACTGGCGCGGCGACGAGACCCGGCC
Organism: Candidatus Limnocylindria bacterium; assembly: GCA_035764845.1. Classification (GTDB taxonomy): domain Bacteria; phylum Chloroflexota; class Limnocylindria; order QHBO01; family QHBO01; genus JACDBZ01. The sequence continues at coordinate 6,692 of DASTYP010000093.1, read as the reverse complement.
GATGCTCCAGCGCATCTACGGCACCGCCTGGGACACGCAGGAGGAGCTGGACCGATACCTGTGGCGCATCGAGGAGGCTCGCAAGCGCGACCACCGCAAGCTCGGCCGCGAGCTGGACCTGTACACCTTCCACCCCGAGTCGCCCGCCGCGCCGTTCCTCCATCCGCGCGGGATGGCCATCTGGCGAGCGCTCGAGGACTGGTCGCGCGAGGTGCGCCGCGGCGCGGGATTCCACGAGGTCCGCACGCCCAGCCTGGTTCGCAAGGAGCTGTGGGAGACGTCCGGCCACTGGGCCAACTACCAGGACAACATGTTCGTCCTGGACGACTACGACCACGTCTCCGGGCTGAAGCCGATGAACTGCCCGGAGGAGATCCTGATCTACAAGACCCGGGCACGCTCCTACCGCGACCTGCCGATCCGCTTCGCGGATTACTCGGTGCTGTTCCGCAAGGAGCGCACGGGCGTGCTGGCCGGGATGTTCCGCGTCCGGCAGCTGACCCAGGACGACTCGCACGTCTTCTGCCGCGAGGACCAGCTCGACGATGAGCTGCGCCTGGCCCTGTCGCTGGTGCGGAAGCAGTACGCGCCCTTCGGGTTCGAGCCAAAGGCCAGGCTGGCGACGCGTCCCGAGAAGCGCATCGGCTCCGACGAGTTCTGGGAGCGCGCCGAGAACCGGCTGCGCGACCGGCTCGAGGAGGACGGCATGTCGTACGCGCTCGACGAGGGCGGGGGCGCGTTCTACGGCCCGAAGATCGACATCTTCATCGAGGACGCCCTCGGCCGTGAGTGGCAGATGGCGACCATCCAGGCCGACTACCAGCTGCCGCAGCGCTTCGACCTCGAGTACCGCGCCGCGGACGGCGGGTTCGAGCGGCCGGTGATCGTGCACTACGCCATTTACGGCAGCTTCGAGCGGTTCATCGGCATCATCACCGAGGAGTACGCCGGCGCCTTCCCGCTGTGGCTGGCACCGGTCCAGGTGATGGTCGTGCCGATCGCCGATCGCCACCTGGACTACGCCGAGCGCGTTCGCGTCGCGCTGGCCGATGCGGGCCTTCGCGCCGAGGTCGACAGCCGATCCGAACGAATGCAGGCCAAGCTGCGCGAGGCACAGGAGCAGAAAATCCCTGTCATGGTCGTGGTGGGCGACCGCGACCAGGAGGCGACTGCCGTCTCGCCACGGCTCCGCACCGGCGAGTCGCACCAGGGCGTGGCGCTCGACGAGTTCGTGGCCGACCTCGTGAGCCGCAACGCGGCGCGCGAGCTCTGGCCGTTCGCGGACGAGGCCGCGTCCTGAGCGCGGCCCGCCCGTGAGGAAGATGCGAGGGGTCGGCCAGCTCGCGCTGCGCTCGACCGAACCGAACCGCGTCGCGGAGTTCTACGAGTCAGCCTTCGGCTTCCGGCGCCTGGCGGGGGACGACGCCGGCGTCGACCTGGAGCTCGGTGGCTTCGAGCTGAGCTTCCGCCGCGGGGAGACCGCCACGCGCGACGGCATCCAGATCGGCTTCAAGGTCGACACCGCCAGCGAAGTGGACGCCTGGGCCCAGGAGCTCGGCCGCCGGGGCTTCGCGCTGGCGGCACCGCCGTCAGGGGACCGATGGGAGGGCAGCCGCAGCTTTCGCATCGCGGATCCCGATGGCCGGCAGGTGGCGGTCTTCTACGACTACCCGCGCTGACGGGGAGGGCGAGGGACCGGTCCGGAGACCGGTCCCTCGTATCGGTTTACGATGGGGCGCCTACCGTGATCAGCGTGGCGGAGGCGGCACCAGGCAGGAGGCGGCCGTCGACACGTTGTCGGAGGCGTCCGTGGCGTAGACCTGCATGTCTCCGGTGCCGATGATGTGCACCGTCACCGCGCCGGCCGCACCGTTGGTGCTGCCGATCGGCTTCTCGCCCGGCGTCGCACCGGGTGCCTGGGTGTACTTCACCGTCGTGCCCGACGAGTACGGGCCGAAGACCTCGCCGCTGCCGGCGTCGACGACCCAGATTGACGGATCAGTGTCCACGTTGTCGTCGGCCGACAGCAGGTAGAAGCCGTCCGGGTTCTGGTTCGTCGCCCGCGGCACGTTCCTGCCATGCGGGTTGGTGCCCTCGGCGCACGCGACCGTCGGCGCGGTGACGTCGGGGATGTCGACGGTGATCGTCTGGGTGAAGCCGGCGAGCAGCTCTCCGTCCACCAGGAAGTCGACCGTGCACGTCACGGTCTCGCCCTGTGGCGCGCCGGCGCCGGCCGCGACGGTCTCGGTGAAGGTGGCGTCCTCGCCGCTCGTCACGGTCTTGCTCGCCGCATCCCACGTCACCGTGACGCTGGCATCGTCGCAGGAGTACTGCGGCGTGACGTCGACGGGGAGCGCGCCGAGGCCCGCCAGGATGGCATCCGCGATGTCGGTCGCCGCGACGCCGGTCAGGTGCACGCCGCCGGTGGCCGCCGCGATCCGCGACGCCTGCCCGCTGGTGCCGCCCTCGGTCCCGCAGTCGGCCGCGTAGTTGCCGCCGAACGCCGTCGGGTCGTCGTCGAGCGCGGCCGGGTAGAAGGAACCGGAAGCGGTCACCACGCTGATGGCGATAACCCGGACGCCGGCAGCCACCAGCTCGGCGGTGACCGACGCCTCGGTCAGGTCGTGGCCGGTGTCGCCCGAGATCTCGTCGCACACCGGATCGTGCGCCGGCGCGTCGCCGAACCACACCACGATTGGGGTGGAATCGGACCGGAAGCCCGCGTCCCCGTGGGCGGCCAGACGGTGCAGGGCGTACAGCTGGCCCTCGGGGCCGTCGAAGCCACCACTGGCCGACCAGGCGCCGATGGCCGCCAGCGCCGCCGCGCCGTTGTCGTCGGCGGCCGGGATGGCGGCGCCGTTGTTGAACGCGTACGGATCGGCCTGCGAGCTCTGGAAGTCCTTGTAGTCGCCGGCGCCGTACCGCGGGTCGCTCGCCATGGCGTCGACCGAGGCCAGCACGCTGGCGGCGTCGCCCTGCACGTTCGCGATGACGTCGCCCATGCTGCCGGTGGAGTCGGCCAGGAAGTAGATGTCCGGCGTGGGGAGGACTTCGGGCGTGTGCACCGTCTTGGCCACGTCGTCGCTGGTGCCCGGCGCGAGCGTGAGCTCGACGCTGGCGGGGTCGACGCCGAGGACGGGATCGTGGGCGCGGACCGAACCCGCGGCCAGCATGCCGCCGAGGAGGGCGGCCACGGCGAGCGCCGTGGATACCCGAAGCGGGGTGAGGGTGGATGTGGTCATGGAGTACCCTCCGAGGCTGGATGGCTCGTCAGGGTCGGGTGCCGGCGGCCGCCGCGGAAGTGGTCCTCTCGTGACCGCGGTCGGGTGCGCCACACCGTCGCCCTCTCAGACCGGCGCGCGCCGTCTCGGATCGGCGGCGTGAGCCTCCGCACCGATCCTACGAAGGCAAATGGCGATGGCCAGCCGGACCTTTGGCGCGAGGTGGCCAACGTGTCGACCCCGGGTATCCGCGCCGCCGCGACACACCGCACGGTCGCGTTGACCGTGACCCCGATCTCGCGTATCATCCGCGGGCAATTCGCGTACGTTTGCAGGGCCACCCGTCCGTGATCGGCCAGGTGGCCTTGTTGTTGAAGGAGAGCAGGCACTGGCAAGGGACCTTCGCATCAACGAGATGATCCGGATCCGCGAGGTACGGGTCATCGACGATCAGGGAGAGCAGCTCGGCGTGATGCCGACCTTCAGAGCCCTCGCCCTGGCGCAGGAGAAGGGTCTCGACCTCGTGGAGGTGGCTCCCACTGCCGTCCCTCCCGTGTGCCGCATCCTCGACTACGGGCAGTACAAGTACGAGCTGCAGAAGCGCGAGCGCGAACAGAAGAAGAAGCAGAAGTCGCAGACCTTCAAGGAGGTCCGGCTCGGCGTCAAGGTCGACGTCAACGACCTGAAGACGAAGGCCCGCCGTGCCGCCGAGTTCCTGGATCACGGCGATCGTGTGAAGGTGACCGTCCGCTTTCGCGGGCGGGAGATCAGCCACGCCAACCTCGGACGCGACCTGCTGATCCGCACCGCCGCCCTCCTCGAGGAGCACGGCACCATCGAGCGGCAGCCGCTGCTCGAGGGACGAAGCATGTACCTCGTCATGGCGCCGCTGGAGCGACGCGCGGAACGAAAGACCGATTCCGACGGCTCGTCCGAGCCGGCGGGTGAGACCATCGGCGACGCGGTCGCCGCCCGGGCCCCGGCAGCGCCGGCGCCGCAGGCGACGCCCGAGGCGCCCGCACAGCAGGGACCGTAGACGTGCCGAAGATGAAGACCCACAAGGGCACGGCCAAGCGCTACAAGAAGACCGGCTCCGGCAAGTGGATCCGGCCGAAGGCGTGGCGTGGCCACCACCTGGAGATCAAGTCGAGCCGCCGCACGCGCCGATACGACGGGAAGGCCATCGTGTCCGACGCGCAGGTCGGCCAGCTCGAGCGCCTCATGCCGTACGCCGGCAAGGGGAAGTAGCCGATGGCCCGAGTCAAGCGCGGCGTCGCCGCGCATCGGCGTCACAAGCGCCTGCTGAACCTCGCCGAGGGCCGTCGCGGCACCCGCTCGACCCTGATCCGCCCGGCGCGCGAGGCGCTCATCCACGCCCTCGTCTACGCCTATCGCGACCGCCGCGATCGCAAGCGCGACATGCGCCGCCTGTGGATCGAGCGCATCAACGCCGCCTCGCGCCAGCATGGCCTGCCGTACGGCCGATTCATCGCCGGGCTGCGTGCCGCGGGCGTCGAGGTCGACCGGAAGGTCCTGGCCGACATGGCGGTGCGTGAGCCGGCCGCCTTCGCGGCCATGGTCGACACCGCCAAGGCGTCCTTTACCAGCTGACCAGCGTTCCGCGCCGAGCGCTGGTCACCCACGACCTCGTCCCGAGAACCGGGACGGGGTCGTTCGTTTTCCCCGATGATTGGGCGACGATCCATGACTGACCTGCGAACCGACCTCGAATCGCTGCGCGTCACCGCCCGCGAGCGCCTGGCGTCGGCGGCGACCGCCGACGCGGTCGAGGCGCTGCGCCACGAGCTGCTCGGGCGATCGGGCAGCCTGACCGGGCTCCTGCGCCAGCTGGGATCGGTGCCGGCGGCGGACCGCCCCACGCTGGGGCAGCTGGCCAACGAGGTGCGCGGCGAGCTCGAGTCGGCCATCCTCGAGCGCCTGGCGCAGCTGCGCGACGCGGACCTCGACGCGCGCCTGGCGGACGAGGCGCTGGACATGTCCGCGCCGGGGCGCCCGATGCCGGTCGGGCACCTGCACCCGGTCCACACCACGATCCGGGACGTCCGGGAGCTGTTCCACGCCTACGGCTTCGAGGTCTTCGAGGGCCCGGAGATCGAGACCGAGGAGTACAACTTCGAGCTGCTCAACATCCCGCCCGACCATCCGGCGCGCGACCTGTGGGACACGCTGTACGTCGCGGAACCGGGGAGCGTCGAGGCCGGTGAGCCCCGGCCGGCCGCCGACGAGACGATCCTCCGCACGCACACGTCGCCGGTCCAGATCCGGGCCATGCGTGCCCTCGAGCCGCCCATCCGCGTCCTCATGCCCGGACGCTGCTTCCGCTACGAGGCCGTCGACGCCAGCCACGGCTTCGAGTTCTTCCAGGTGGAGGGTCTCGTCGTCGACCGCGACACGAGCATGGCCGACCTCAAGGGCCTGCTGGAGGAGGTCGCGCGGGCGCTGTACGGACGCGACGTCCGCACGCGGTTCCGGCCTGGCTACTACCCGTTCACCGAGCCGAGCGTCGCGTTCGACATCGGCTGCCTGGTGTGCGGCGGCGCGGGCTGCCCGGCCTGCAAGCGCTCGGGCTGGATGACGATCCTCGGCGCCGGGATGGTGCACCCGGTCGTGCTGCGGGCGGGCGGCTACGACCCGGACGAGTACCAGGGCTACGCCTTCGGCATGGGAACCGATCGCATGACGATGCTGCGCCACGGCATCGGGGACATCCGGCTCTTCTTCACCGGTGATCTCCGCTTCGTGACGCAGTTCGCGGAGGGCCGCTAGGTGCTGGTCCCGCTCTCGTGGCTGCGCGAGTATGTCGACATCGAGATGTCGCCGCGCCAGCTGGCCGATGCGCTGACCATGCGCGGCATGGAGGTCGCCGCCATCGAGACGGTCGGAGGTGACTGGTCGAACGTCGTGGTCGGGCGCGTCCTCGACGTCGAGCGGCACCCGAACGCCGACACCCTGTGGCTGACGCGCGTCGACGTGGGGCGTGCCGGCGGTGAGCTGCAGATCGTGTGCGGCGCGCAGAACCTCGAGGTCGGGCAGCTCGTGCCGGCCGCGTTGCCGGGGGCGGTGCTGCCGGGCGATCGACGCATCGAGCGGTCGAAGATCCGCGGCGTCGTCTCCAACGGGATGCTGTGCAGCGCGGCGGAGCTCGAGCTGGGTGGCGACGCGGACGGCATCCACATCCTCGGTCACGACGCGGACCTGGCGCCGGGCACGCCCCTGTCCGAGGCGATCGGGGAGACCGTGCTCGACGTCGACGTCAAGCCGAACCGCGGCGATGCGCTGTCGATGGTCGGCCTGGCTCGTGAGATCGCAGCCCTGACCGGCGCGGAGCTGCGCCTGCCGTCGGTCGAGGTCGCGGAGCATGACGAGCCGACGGAGCAGCACGTCTCGGTGCGCATCGAGGAGCCGGAGCTCAACCCGCGCTTCACCGCGCGGTACTTCGAGGGCGTGCGC
>DASTYP010000092.1:0-5769 GCA_035764845.1 Candidatus Limnocylindria bacterium | reverse complement strand
TCCGCTCGGGACGGCGCTGCGCGCGCTGCAGGACTCGATGCCGACGTGTGACGAGGGCGCGCGTCCCGTCCTGTCCGGCGACGGCACGGAGCGGGCGATGCTCATCGGCCAGGCCCCGGGCTGGCGAGAGATCGAGACGGGACTCCCGTTCGCCTGGGACGCCGGGAAGCGGCTCTGCGGCTGGCTGGCGACCGCGGGGGTGAGCATCGAGGACTTCCGCGAGCGCTGGTACGTGACCAGCGTCGGCAAGTGCTACCCCGGCCGGAACGACGGGGCGTCGGTCGACCGCCCGCCGTCGCGACGCGAGATCGAGCGCTGGACGCCGTTCCTGCTCCGGGAGGTGGAGCTCGTCCGGCCGCGCCTCGTGCTGCTGGTCGGCGGGCTGGCGCACCGGTTCGCGTTCGGCGCCGGCGCTCGGCTGGATGAGCTCGTGGGGCGTGAGCTCACGTGGGACCGGGCGCCGGCCGCCTCGGTCCTGTGCCTGCCCCACCCCTCGGGCGCGTCGACGTGGCTCAACGACCCGGGACGGGTGGAGCTGTGGCGCTCGGCGATCGGCCTGCTGCGGGACCGCTGGGCCGAGCTGGACCGATGACCCGGGAGGTCCGTATCGGCGGCGCGGTCGTGGCCGCCCTGGGTGCCTTCATCTTCTTCCTGATGGTCGTCGGGTCCGGTGGCGGGACGCGTCCCGAGATCGACCCCCTGAGCGTCCAGGACGTGCTGTCCGGCGGCCCGCCGGCCAACCGCTACGGCAGCGAGGAGCTGCACATCAGCGGCTGGTACGCCGAGCTGGCCGCCGATTGCGAGGGAGACGACGGAGGCGCCGATGCGTCCGTCGCGTGGCTGCAGCGCGACTGCCCGCTGCGCGTGCTGCTGCCGGAGCAGCCCGACGAGGACGTGACGCAGGCGGAGCTGGTGGCGCAGGGCATCCGGCTCGCGGCGCCGCTCGGCAACGCCTTCCCGTCGCGTGCCGAGCCGACGGGACCCAACCGCCGCGGCCAGGAGCTGGTGTTCGTCGGTCACTTCAACGACACCGCCGCCGCGCAGTGCGTGCCGGAACGGCAGGCGCGGTGCGAGAACACGTTCGTCGTGACGGACTACGACGAGCTGCTTCGCTAGCGGCGCCGCGTGGAGCGGAGGCAGCCCTCGATCTCTGTAGCCCAGCGACGCCGCGGATAGGCATCACCCGGCGACAGATACGCTCGTATCGGCGATCAGGAGCCGGTGGTCATGTCCAGCAGTCCGGCCTGGCGCGCCCGGCGGACGAACCACGCGAAGAGCGCCAGTGCCAGCGGCACGACCACCGCCGTGCTGAGGGCGAGGTAGAGGAGGACGGTCGCGTCGGTGAGCTGCCCGATGTCCCCCGGTGAGCCATGGCCCAGCAGCCCACGACGCGACGCCTCGAGCCACCAGGTGGTGGGGGAGATCCACGCGACCGGCCGCAGGAACTCGGGCAGGACGTTCACCGGGAAGATCGCGCCGGAGACCAGGTACAGCGCCCCGGCGATCGCCTCGGGGTAGGACCACGCCTCCTGGCGCAGCTGCAGGCACCACCCGGCCATGAAGATGCCGAGCGCGATGACGGCGACGATCCCGAGGACCAGGGCGGGCACCAGGACCAGCAGGTTCGGTCGCAGCTCGACGCCGAGGAAGGCGACGCCCACGAGCATGGTCACGGCCACGGCGATGAACGAGATCAGCACGCGCGCCAGGGACCGGCCCAGCAGGAACGGGAACAGCGACGAGGGCGTGACGACGACGTACTTCATCATCCGGTAGCGCTCGCGGTCCTCGAGGATCGACTGGACCAGGCCACCCATGACGCCGAACACGACGTTCCACAGCGCACTGCCGACGATCATGAACTGGAGGAACTCGGTTCCCTGCCCGCCGGTGATGACCTGGAACATGACCACGAGGATCATGGCGGCGGCGAGCGGCTTCGCCAGCGTGTAGACGGCGAAGAGGAAGGGATCCGACCAGTTCGACTCTACCGCCCACCCGAGCCCGATGGCGGTGCGGAAGGTCCGCCAGGCATCCGCGAAGGTGAAGCCCGGCACGGCCGGGCGCGGGGTGCGCTCGATCACTGCCACCGCAGCGTCAGCCTCCCCTCGCGCCGCGCGAGGGTCTCGAGGTACCCGAGCGCGATTCGAGCCCCGACGATGAAGACGACGCCCATGACGCCGAGGATCACCATCTCGGCGCCGACCGGGAGCACGCCGTTCGTCTCGCTGCCGGCGAAGACGAGCTGGCGCATGGCGTCGAGGCCCACGGCCAGTGGCAACGTCGCCATGACGATGGCCGCCAGCTGACCGAAGGCGGGGCCGATGGGGAAGTTGACGCCGCCAAGGAAGTAGATCGGCTCCTGGAGGAGCTGGGCCAGGTGGAACGCCTCGCGTCCCCACAGCAGGAAGAGGCTGGCGAACAGCATCCCGAGGCCGTACAGCGGGATCATCGTCAGCACGAAGACCGCCACCAGCAGGAGCGGATCGCTGACCTGGTAGCTCACGCCGTAGACGACGGAGCCGATGACGATCACGGCCAGCGCCCGCGAGCTGGTCATCACCAGCCCGCCGATGGCCATGCCGGCCAGGACGCTCATCAGGTGCATTGGCGCCGTGAAGTAGAGCTCCAGGTTGCCCTGGTCCTTCTCCCAATAGAACTGCGCGGCCATCATCCACACGACGTTCAGCCAGAACGCCGTCATGGCGCCCCCGATGACGACGAAGCCGACGAACTCCTCCGGCGCCTGAAGCGCGCGGTAGACGAAGACGAAGGCGCTGACGGCCAGGAACGGCAGGACGATCTCGAAGAACACCCAGGACGGCTCGCGGGTGAGGCCGATGATCCGGGGGTACGCACGCCCGAAGACGGCGCGCAGGTTGGTGCGGATGACGCGGCCCCGCGACCACTCCGCCGCCTCCCGCGGGTTCCGCGCCGCGACGCCGCGCCAGGCCGTCACTCCGCGGCCCCCTTGGCGTTCCCGGGCGCGTCGTCGTCGCCGAAGCCGCGTCCGACGAGCTCGACGAACACGTCCTCCAGGCTCGGCTCCGACTTCGCCAGGCCGATGAGGTGGGCGCCCTGCTGGGCCACACCGGTCACCACGGTCGTCAGCGCGCTGTCGTCCGCCAGCGCGACCTTGATTGCGACGCGGTCGGATGCGGCGCCGTCGCCGTCCTCGTCGGCACGGACCGCGGAGAGCACGCCGGGAAGGGCGGCGATGGCGTCGAGGTCGCCGTCGTGCGGCAGCTGGTCGAGCTCGATGCGGAAGATCGACTCGGCCTGCACCCGCCTCCGCAGCTCGTCAGGCGTCCCGAGCGCCAGGATGCGGCCGCGGTCGACGATGGCGATGCGGTCGCACAGCTGTTCCGCCTCCACCATGTAGTGCGTCGTGAGGAGCACCGTGCGACCCGGCGCCGCGGCCTTCCACTCAAGGGTGTGCTCGCGAAGGTCGCGGGCGGCGGCCACGTCCAGGCCCAGCGTCGGCTCGTCAAGGAAGAGGACCCACGGGTCGTTGAGCAGGCCGCGAGCGAAGTTCAGCTTCTGCCGTTGGCCGGTCGAGAGCGTCCGCACCTTCTGGTCCCGCTGCTCGGTCAGGCCGGTGATCTCGATGAGCTCGTCCACGCGGCGCCAGCCCTCGCGCTGCTCGAGGCCGTAGAACTGGCTGAACATCCACAGCTGCTCGCGCAGCGTCAGCAGTCCGTAGCCCGACTGCTCGCCCCCGGCGACCATGTTGATGACGCGCCGGATCTTCGAGGTCTCGTGGACCACGTCGAAGCCGGCAACCTTCGCGGTCCCGCTCGTGGGGAGCAGCAGCGTCGTGAGGATCTTGATCAGCGTGGTCTTCCCGGCGCCGTTCGGGCCGAGCAGGCCGAAGTACTCACCGGGCTCGACGTCGAGGTCGACGCCGGCCAGGGCGGTCACCGGATCGGGCTTCGCCTTGTAGATGCGGGTCACCCCGCGGGCATGGATCGCCGGTTCATCGGGCATGGGCGGGCAGACGGTCTCCGAGGTCGGGTCGGCGGGCGGGTCGCGAAGGGTAGCACCGCAACACCCGGCCACGCATCCGTCATCCGTCGCGTATTCCGTGCGTCGTGCGCGCGCCGGGAGGGCACGGCGCGCTAGGATCGCGACGTGGTGGGGAAGGGGGGCCCGAGCCGCGCCGCTCCCCGCGGCGCGTTGGCGGCACTGGTGGGCGTCGTCGTGACGGCGGTGCTCCTCGGTCTCCAGCTGCCCGCCGACCCGGCCACCGGCGTGACGTTCAGCATGTCGCCGTTCACGGACGAGGGCTGGTCGGTGCTCCCCGCACGCAACCAGGTGCTCCTGGGCCGGTGGATCGTCGACGACTGGCCGCTGGTCTGGGTGCAGGCCCCGTTCAGCGCGGTGATGGCTGTCGCCTTCTCCGCGTTCGGCGTCGGGATCATCCAGGCGCGTCTCGTGTCGATCGTCGTGTCGATCGTTGCCGTGGGCCTGATCGGCGGGCTCCTTGCACGGCGGTTCGGCGAGGCGGCCGGCGTGGTCGCGGGGGTTGGCCTGGCGACCTGCGCCCTGTTCCTGTACTACGGCCGGCTTGCCCTGCTGGAACCGATGGTGACCATGCTGCTCGTGGCGGGGGCCGCCGTCCTTCTGCGGCGGCCGAGGATCCCCGGTGCCGTCGGCACCGACCTGGGTGCCTCACTCGCAGCGGCGCTGCTCTTCGGGCTGGCGATCGCGACGAAGGCGTCCGCGGCCGCCGCCATCGTCGGGCTGCTGGTGGGTGCGGCGCTGGCGGTGACCGGCGGAGGCGAGGCGACGCGGGCCATGCGCCGCCGGCTGGCGACCGCGGCCATCGCGACGGCGGCGATCGGCATCGGGTATGCGGCGATCGTGGTCGCGCAGCCCGGGCTCACCGCCGCCATCGCCAGGATCTGGCCCGACGCCACCGGGCCCGATTCGGTCGTCGAAGCGATCACGCGGGCACTCAGCTACGTCCGTGGCTCCGACGGCGCCATCGGGCTCACCGCGCCGATGATCGCCGGAAGCCTGGTCGGCGTGGCGCTGCTGGTCGCCCGCTGGCGGCTCATGCGGCCCGAGCAGCGCGTGCTGGCCGGCGCCGCCGTCGGATGGCTGGTGGCCGGGTTGGGCCTGCTGCTCATCGTCGACTACCGTCCGAATCGCTACGTGGTGCCGATGCTCCCGCCCATGGCCGTGCTGACCGGCATCGGCGCCGGGATCGGGCTGGACCTGCTGGGCGGCCGCTGGTCCGCATGGCGTCGACCCGCCGCGGTGACGGCGGCCGCCACGGTCGTCGCGATCCTGCTCGGCGCCGCGGGCATCGGCACGCTCGCCGGCTGGATGAGCACCGCGACGTATCGGCTGCCGGAGATCCAGGCCGAGGTGCTGGAGCTGGCCGATGACGGCCGCCCGATCCAGGGTGCCGTGACCATGGCGATGCGCGTGCCGGTGCCGACGCTGATCGTCCAATCCGACGTCAACGCCGGGGACCTGTACGACTCGCCCGGTGTTCGCTGGCTGCTGACGAACCGTGACGCGACGCCCGCCTGGGCGGCTGCGCATCCCGAGGCCTGGGCGGCTCGCGAGACGCTCGCCTGCTACCCGTGGCCATCGGGCGAGGCGTGCCTCATCCGCGTGCCGTAGGCAAACCGAACAGGCGTTCGCATCGGCGCAGATCCTGCTACGATGGTTCGTCGAATGCCCTCGGACAAGATCGTCGTTCGCGGTGCCCGCGAGCACAACCTCAAGAACCTCGACGTGGAGATGCCGCGCGACCGG
>DASTYP010000091.1:0-9424 GCA_035764845.1 Candidatus Limnocylindria bacterium | reverse complement strand
GGCGCCGCGCGTGGCGCGCATCGTTCGAAGGATGCCGCCATCGGTGTATCGCGCCCCCTCCAGCCGGGCGGCCGCCTCGTCGGATCGGTCGCCGGCAAAGACCGGGTGGGTGTGCGAGTCGACCAGGCCTGGAGTGACCAGGGCGTTGCCGAGGTCGATGCGCTCGCCGTCATCGGCCTCGTGGGGAGCGCCGATCCAGGCGATGCGCTCGTCGTCGATGCGGATCGCCCAGGGCGACAGGCCGATCGGCGCCAGGCGACCGGTGCCGGTCAGCAGCATCGGCTCAGAGCAGCTTGCGTCCGGTGAGCAGGCGGTAGATGACGATGACGAGCGCCGCGATCAGGAGCAGGTGGATGAGGCCGCCGAAGGCTCGCAGCAGGAACCCGAGGAACCAGAGCAGGAGGAGGATGACGACGATGGTCCACAGCATGGGGTGAGGGTAGCGCACGGCGGCGTACACTCGGGCGCATGGCCGCCCTGCCGGCGATTCTCACCGTCGACGACGACGAACCGGTCCTCCGATCCGTCGAGCGCGACCTGCGCGCCCGATACGGCGACCGATACCGCGTGCTCGCCGCGGGCTCCGGCCCGGAGGCCCTCGAGCTCAGCCGCGAGGTGACCCGCCGGGGCGACGTGATCGCGCTCTTCGTCGTCGATCAGCGCATGCCGGTGATGACCGGCATCGAGCTGCTTCGCGAGGCGCTCCCACTCCAGCCGGACGCGAAGCGGATCCTGCTGACCGCCTACGCCGACACCGAGGTCGCGATCGACGCGATCAACGAGATCCGGCTGGACCAGTACATCCTCAAGCCGTGGGAGCCGCCGGACGACCGGCTCTACCCGGTCCTGGACGACCTGCTGGCCGACTGGAACGCCGCCTTCCGGCCGCCGTTCGAGGGCCTGCGCCTGCTGTCTGACCGATGGGCTCCGCGCGGGCACGCGCTGCGCGACTTCCTCACGCGCAACCAGCTGCCGTACGCCTGGGTCGACCCCACCGAGGAGGATGGTCGTCGCCTGGCGGCGACGCTCGACCCGCCGCTGGCGCCCGGGGAGCCGGTGGTCCTCCTGCCCGGTGGTGCCGTGCTGCGCGACCCGAGCACGCGCGACCTGGCGAACGCGGTCGGCCTCTCGACGCACGCGGCGCTGCCGTTCTACGACCTGGTGATCGTCGGCAGCGGCCCGGCCGGCCTGGCCGCGGCCGTGTACGGCGCCAGCGAGGGCCTCAAGACGCTGCTGGTCGAGCGCGAGGCGCCGGGCGGCCAGGCGGGCACGACGAGCCGCATCGAGAACTACCTCGGCTTCCCCGCCGGCCTCACGGGCAGCGACCTGGCGCGCCGGGCGCTGGCGCAGGCGCGCCGGCTGGGCGCGGAGCTGCTCTCGTCGCAGGAGGTCGCCTCGATTCGTCGCGGCGACCCGTACCGCACGGTCGTGCTCGAGGACGGTGCCGAGCTGTCGTGCCAGGCGGTGATCGTGGCGACCGGCGTGAGCTATCGGCAGCTCGAGGTGCCGGGCGCGGCGGAGCTGGCCGGCGCGGGCGTGTACTACGGAGCTGCCACGACGGAGGCGATCCTCTACCGCGACACGGACGTGGCCGTCATCGGCAGCGGCAACTCGGCGGGCCAGGCGGCCGTGCACCTGTCGCGCTTCGCCGGCCGCGTCCACTTGATCGTGCGGGGCGACGACCTGGCGGCGACCATGAGCGCCTACCTCGTCGAGCAGATCGGCACCATCGGGACCATCGAGGTGCACACGCGGACCGATACGCGCGCCTTCCACGGCACCGATCACCTGGAGCGCGCGACCTTCGCGGCGCCGGACGGCGAGCTCGAGATGCCGCTCGCCGCCGCGTTCGTCTTCATCGGGCAGCAGCCGCGCACCGCGTGGCTGGACGGCGTGGTGGCGCGCGACGAGAAGGGCTTCATCCTCACCGGCTCCGACGTCGGCGCGGCCCAGGGCTGGAACCTGGATCGGGAGCCGTACCTCCTCGAGTCGAGCCTGCCGGGCCTGTTCGCGGCGGGCGACGTGCGGCATCGGTCCATCAAGCGCATCGCCAGCGCCGTCGGCGAGGGCGCGATGGCCGTGCAGTTCGTCCACCAGTACCTGGCGGACCTGTGAGCCACCGGTGAGCGACCAGCCGCACCAGCACCTGCCGATCAGCGACATCGCGGAGCGCCTGCGGGCCACGCCGCTGTTCGGCGGCCTCGCGGACGACCAGCTGGAGCGGCTGACCCGGATGGGCGAGATCGTCGACCTGGCGCCGGGGGATCGGCTCATCAACGAGGGCGACGTGGCCGATGCCCTCTACGTGGTCCTGGACGGTGAGCTCGACGTGACCAAGCGCGCCGGGACAAGCGAGATCCCGCTGGCCCGGGTCGGCCCCGGCGCGCTGCAGGGCGAGATCGGGGCGCTGGAGGGTGGGCGCCGGCTGGCCTCGGTCATGGCCGTCGGGGAGGCCGAGGTCCTGCGCATCCCGATCGAGGCCATGCGCGAGCTGCTGTCCGCGGGGCCGGACGTGGCGCTGGCCGTCATCCGGACCGCCGTCGAACGGCTGCGGGGCATGGAGGCCGGGCTCCGCGAGCGCGAGAAGCTCGCCGGCCTGGGGACGATCGCCGCGGGCCTGGCGCACGAGCTCAACAACCCGGCCGCCGCCGCCATGCGCGCCGTGAGGTCGCTGGGCGAGGCCATCGCCACGGCCGAGTCGCTGCCCCGCCCGCTGCCGCCTCCGCGGCCACCGGCCGACGCGAGGCCCCCGGTCGGCGCGCTGGAGCGCGGGGATCGCATCGAGGCGGTGGCCGAGCTGGTCGGCTACGAAGCGGCGCAGGCGCTGGTGGACGATGGGTGGACCCCGGAGTCCCTGGCGGCGCAGCCGGCCGAGGTGCGCCCGTGGATCGCGGCGGACGCATCGGTCCACCAGCTGCTGGCCGAGCTGTCGATGGCGCTGGGCCGGATCAGCGAGATCGTCGCGGCGGTCAAGGGCTACGCCTACCTGGACCAGGCCCCCGTGCAGCGCGTGGACGTGCGAACCGGCATCCAGCAGACGCTCGTCATCCTGCGTCATCGGCTGCGGGACGGCATCGACGTGCGGACGGAGCTCGCCGAGGACCTGCCCGAGATCGAGGCACACGGCTCCGAGCTGAACCAGGTGTGGACGAACCTCGTCGACAACGCCATCGACGCCATGGGCGGTCGTGGCTCGTTGACGATCCGCGCCGAGCCGGATCCGGATGGCGACGGCGTCCTCGTCTGCGTCTGCGACTCCGGCCCGGGCATCCCGGCCGAGGTGCGCGCGCGCCTGTTCGAGCCGTTCTACACGACCAAGCCGCCCGGCAAGGGCACGGGCCTGGGCCTCCACATCTCGCACACCGTGGTCGCTCAGCACGGTGGCTGGATCGACGTCTCATCGGAGCCCGGCCGCACCTGCTTCGAGGTGCACCTCCCGCTCCACGCCAGCACGGCGCCCGATCCCGCCTAGCCCACCTCCGGCTGTGCCCGGCGCCAGCGATGCGGACGGACCCGCAGCGTCGTCAGCAGCAGCCCGGCCAGGATGAAGAGCACGCCCACCAGCTGGAAGGCCGATGGGGCCTCCGCCAGGAGCACCACGCCCAGCAGGACCGACCCCACCGGCTGGATGGTGAGCACCACGGACGTGATCGCTGCCGGCAGCCTCGGAAGGCTGATGCTGATGAGCAACCAGCCGACCACCTGCACGGCGACGCCGAGCAGGATCAGCCAGCCGTGCGCCGGCCACGTCGGCACCAGGTCGACCTCGCCGAGCGGCAGGCCGATGAGCAGCGACATGATGGCCGCCGAGAGCGTGGCGTCGAACAGTGGACCGGCTGGCCGTCGGTGGTCGGCGTTGGCGCGGCGCTGGACCAGGAGGAAACCGGCGTAGGCGATGTCGGTCCCGATCCCGAACAGGACGCCGAGCAGCGGGTTGCGGCCATACGCGCCGCCGCCGTCCAGGACGCCCGAGATGAGCACGACGCCGATCAGCACCACCGGCACGGAGGCCGCCACGCGCGCCCCGGGTCGCTCACCCAGCAGCAGCCACGCGGCCAGCGGCACGACGACGACCTGCGTATTGCCGAGCACCGTCCCGAGCCCCGCGCCGACCTCCTCGATCGAGTGGTGCCACAGCACGAGGTCGAGCGCGAAGAAGACGCCCGCGATCCAGGCCAGGCGCGCCTGGCCCGGCGCCCTGGGCCCGTACCGGCGGCGTTCGTTCCACGCCAGGACGGCGAGGAGGGGAAGGGCGTAGAAGCAGCGGAAGATCGCCGCCGTGGCCGGCTCCACGTCCGCGAGGCGCACGAAGATCGCGCTGAAGGCGATGGTCAGCGCGCCCAGCACGCCCGCCAGCACCGGGCGACGGCCGAGCGCCGCGGGGAGCGAGCGCATCTGGTGCAGCGTAGCGGGGGAACGGCGCTCCCGCTGATCTCGCGACGTGTTGCGAGGTCGTCGCGGAGGTCTTGCGCTGGCGACCGCTTGGCCGTCACACTTCCGCACTCCGATGCCCCAGCTTCCGACCGGCACCGTCACGTTCCTCTTCACCGATATCGAGGGGTCGACTCGCCTCGCCCAGGACCGCGCCGCGGACTGGCCCCGGCTGCTCGGACGGCATCGTGAGCTGATCCGCGAAGCCGTCGCCAGGCACGGCGGCGTCGAGGTGAGCACCGAAGGTGACTCGTTCTTCGTGGCCTTCGACTCCGCCACCGGTGGGCTCGCCGCCGCGGCCGATGCGCAGCGCGCGTTGGCGGCCGAGCCCTGGCCGGAGGACGCCGAGGTCCGCGTGCGGATGGGCCTCCACACGGGCGAGGCCGAGGTGCGCGACGGCACCTACGTCGGGGTCGCCGTCCACCGCGCGGCGCGGATCGGCTCGGCCGGCCACGGCGGCCAGGTCCTGATCTCGGACTCGACGCGCGCCCTGGTGGTGGAGAGCCTGCCGCCCGGCATCGGGCTGTTGGCCCTCGGCCGTCATCGGCTGAAGGACCTGGAGGGCGACGAAGGGCTGACGCAGCTGGTGGTCGACGACCTCCCGACGGAGTTCCCGCCGCTGCGCACGCTTGACGCGACGCCCAACAACCTGCCCACCCAGGTGACCAGCTTCTGCGGCCGCGAGGACGAGGTCCGCGAGGTGACCGAGCTCCTGGCCCAAGTGCGGCTCCTGACGCTGACAGGCCCCGCCGGCACCGGGAAGACGCGGCTGGCGCTGCGCGTCGCGGCGGGCGTGATGGATCGGTTCCCGGACGGCGTCTTCTTCGTGCCGCTCGGCTCCATCTCGGAGGTCGAGCTGGTGATCCCCACCATCGCCCACGAGGTCGGCCTGCCCGATCGGGGCGGCTCGCACCCGATGGAGCGCCTGACGGCCCACCTGCGCGACCGAACCACCCTGCTCGTCCTCGACAACTTCGAGCAGGTCCTCGGGGCTGCGCCACTGGTCGGGGAGCTGCTGTCGGGCGTCGCGAGCCTCAGCGTGCTCGCCACCAGCCGCAGCCCGCTGCACGTCTACGCGGAACATGAGTACGGCGTGCCGCCGCTCGACGTTCCCGATCTGCGCCACCTTCCGGCGCTCGACAAGCTCAGCCAGTACGAGTCGGTGGCGCTGTTCATCGATCGTGCCCGCGCCGCCGTGCCGACGTTCATGGTGCGCAACGAGAACGCCGCCGCCATCGCCGAGATCTGCTACCGCCTCGACGGCCTGCCGCTGGCCATCGAGCTCGCCGCGGCACGCGTGAAGCTCCTCACGCCGCAGGCCATCCTGGCGCGCCTGGCCCAGTCGACGACGCTGCTGACCGGTGGCGCACGCGACCTGCCGGCGCGCCAGCAGACCCTGCGCGGCGCCATCGACTGGAGCTACGACCTGCTGGACGAGGGCGACCGCAGGCTCTTCGCCGGCTTCTCGATCTTCGTCGGCGGCGCCGGCCTCGAGGCGGTGGAGGCCGTCTGCGACGACCCCGACCTCGACGTGCTGGACCACCTCGCCTCGCTGGTCGACAAGTCCCTGGCGCGCCGCGGCGAGACGGCTGACGGGGAGCCCCGCTTCAGCATGCTCGAGACGATTCGTGACTACGCGCTGGAGAAGCTGCGCGACAGCGGGCGGCACGACGAGATCGCGGAACGCCACGCGACCTGGTACCTCGACCTGGTCGAGCGCGCCGCCGATGCCGTCATGGGCGCGGACAAGCGTCGCTGGCTCGATACCCTGGACGTCGAGCACGAGAACCTGCGCGGCGCGGTGTCGTGGGCGATCGAGACGGGTCACGCCGAGACGGCCATGCGCTTCGTCAGCGCGCTCTGGCGCTTCTGGCAGATGCGCGGCTACCTCAAGGAGGGTCTCGAGCGCACAAGGGCCGCGCTGGCGATGCCCGGCGCCGCGGACGTCCCCGCGCTCCGCGCGCGCGCCCTCGACGCCGCCGGTGGGCTGGCCTACTGGATCGGCGATGGTGACGCCGCGCTCGACTACTACGAGCAGGAGCTGGCCCTCCACCGGGAGCTGGGCGATCGCGCCGGCGAGGCCTGGACGCTGTACAGCCTGAGCTTCACATGGACCTACACCAAGTCCCGGCGGCTGGGCTCCGGAAAGCTCGACAAGGAGCGCCTCGAGCGGGCCCACGAGATCGTCAAGGAGGCGGTGCGCATCTACGACGAGATCGGCGACCGATCGGGGCAGGCACAGGCACTGTGGGCGCAGTCGAACGTGCTGTGGGCGCTTGATCCCGAAACGACGGACGAGGCCTTCCACGAGGCGCAGCGCACCGCGCACGACGCCCTGCAGCTGTTCAGGGAGATGGGCGACAGCTTCATGATCGGCTGGACCTGCTACACGCTGGCCCTGACGGCGATCCGCCTCCACGAGCTGGATCAGGCCCGGGCGCTGCTGGCTGAGTCCATCCGCATCTTCGACGAGGCCGGCGACGTGACCGGCTACGTGCTCGTCCTGGACGGGTTCGCCGCGGTCGCCTTCCACGATGAGGACTGGGAGCGCGCCGCACGGCTGTCGGGCGCGGTCAGCACGCTGGAACGGAGGACGGGCACCGGCCTCGCCCCGCCGAACCGCCTCCTGCTGCGCTTCGATCCGGACCGGCTCAAGGACGAGCCGGCCACGGCCGCGGTGTGGGCCGAGGGAGAGCGGATGACGATCCCGGAGGCCGTGGCGTACGCGCTCGAAGGCGCGGACGCCCCTCGCCGTGAGGGCTGAGCCGAGCCCCGCTCAGCTGGGGGCCGCGAGGTCGCGTCGCGGGAAGACGACCAGCGCGTAGACGATCGGCAGCAGAAAGGCGACGCCGACGATGACGAGGTCGATCGGATCGAGCGCCCCCTGGAGGATCTCCGCCGGCTGCCAGTGGTGGAAGAGGGAGTACTCCTGCGTCCACTCCGCATCGGTCCACAGCGAGCCGAGGATTTCGAAGAAGTAGTTCACCAGCAGGTAGGCCAGGCTCAGACCGATGGCCGGCCCCGTCCGATCGAAGCTGACCGATGCGGCCATCCCGAAGGTGGCGAACGCCCCCCACAGCAGGAATCCATTGAGGAACACCATCGGCAGGTGCTCGACCGACAGGTCGTCCAGGACGCCCTGTGTCGCGGCTCCCGTGACGAAGCCGCCAAGGAGCGCCGCGAGCACGAGGGCCACCGCCAGGAGCAGCGCCAGACCAATGCTGACGTAGACCGACCGCCGGCTCAGCGGACGCGCCAGCAGCACCTCGAGCGTGCCGCGCTGCCGCTCCCCGGCGATCGCGGTGGCGGTGGCACCCGCGGCGAAGATGCCCAACAGGGAGATGGCGAAGGGGTGCTGCAGGCCAAGCGTGACGGCGCCCGGAAGGCTGAAGAGCGAACCCGATCCGAAGCTGAGCAGCTCCTCGGGGAACGCGCCGGAGTTGGCGAGGTCTCGCACCACGTCGGAGAAGCCGGTGTAGAAGATCGGGATCAGCACGCCCCACCCGAAAGCCGCCAGCACCACGACGATCAGCCGAGCTCGCTGCCACGCCACCGTCCGCGCGAAGAGGCTGCCGTTCACGGCGCGGGTTCCTCGACGTCGCGCGCGGGCACGTCGTCGGCGTAGTACTCGAGGAACGCCTCCTCGAGGCTCGCGGGCTCGATGGTGAGGTCCTGCAGCGATGGCGAGGCGATCGCGCGCACGAACTCGGCGACGTCGCCGTGGAGCGTCCCGAACAGGCGGTCGCCCTCGACGACCGCGTCGGCCAGCCCGGGCAGGGTCGCCGGGTCGGGGGCGGCGCCGCGCCACTGGATCGAGACGCGCCGCCGACGCCGGGCAAGCAGCTCGCGGACCTCGTGGACCGCCATCAGGTTGCCGTGGCGGATGATGGCCACGCGGTCGCACACGCGCTCCACCTCGGAGAGGATGTGGCTCGAGAAGAAGATCGTGCGCCCCTCGGCGCGCAGGTCGGCCAGGATGCCGTAGAACGACTGCTGCATCAGCGGGTCGAGCCCTTCGGTCGGCTCGTCCAGGATGGCGACCTCCGGATCGTGCTGCAGCGCCTGGATGACTCCGATCTTCTGGCGCATGCCGCGCGAGTAGTCGCGGACCTTCCGGCGCAGGTCCGACGCCGGCATCTGCAGCCGATCCACCAGCTCCGCCCGCCGATGGGACCCGCGGCCCTGGAGGCTGGCCAGGTAGTCGAGCACCTGGTTGCCGGTCAGCGAGTCGTAGAGCGCCACGCCGCCGGGGAGGTAGCCCGTGAGCCGCCGGATCTCGACCGACTCGGTGGCGACGTCGTGACCCAGCACCGTCGCCGCGCCTCGGGTCGGGTGGAGGAACCCCAGGAGCGTCCGGATCAGCGTCGACTTGCCGGCGCCGTTCGGACCCAGGAAGCCGAAGATCTCGCCGGGCCGCACGTCGAGGGTCAGGTCGTTGAGCGCGGCGACCGACCCGTAGTGCTTGGTCAGTCCACGGGCGCTGATGACGGCGGCGTTGTCGGGCGCGGAGTGCATCGACGCCGATCGTAGCCGTCGCGCGGTGTCGAAGTTGCCTCCACGCACCGATCGCCCCGATCCGCGCCGCGGGCGATCCCGGAACCGACTCCCTAGACTTGCGCCCGTGATCACGAGGACCTCGGTCTACGAGCGCGTGGGCGGGATGGCGTTCTTCGAGCGCCTGGTCGACCGGTTCTACGCGGGCGTGGCGGACGACCCGCCACTGCGCGAGCTGTACCCGGAGGAGGACCTGGCCGGTGCCCGGCATCGGCTGACGCTGTTCCTGGCGCAGTACTGGGGCGGGCCGCGGACCTACGACCAGGAGCGCGGCCATCCCCGGCTTCGGATGCGCCACGTGCCGTTCGCCATCGACGCCGACCAGCGCGACCGCTGGCTGCGCCACATGCGGGCGGCCATCACCGATCTCGCGCCATCGCCTGACGTGGCCGCCGAGCTCGAGCGCTACTTCCTGATGGCGGCCGAGTCGATGCGCAAC
>DASTYP010000090.1:0-17448 GCA_035764845.1 Candidatus Limnocylindria bacterium | reverse complement strand
ATCAGCTCCTCCACGCGGCCGACCCAGTCGTCCGGCTTCGCCCACCACACCACGTTGCGGATCTCGGTCCCCTCCTCGCACGGCGAGAAGTGCATGGTCCAGATGACGCGGAAGCCGTTGTCGTAGGTCGTCTCGGTCGTCTGGAAGGTCGGTCGATGGCAGGCGGTCACGACCGTCATCGCCCGCTCGGAGCGCCCGAACACGTGATCGCGGAACACGAACGAGTCGCCCAGTCGATCGCCGCGCCCGCGAACCTCGGTGATGCCGCCCACCCAGGGCATCTGCTCGCTCATCCGATGCGGATCGACCGCGAGGTCGAACGCCCGCTCCGGCGAGCCGGGCACCCTGGTCGTCGTTTCCACGTGTCGCATGACCGATTGCCTCCACGCGCGCGATCAGACGATCACGATCCTGCCGTCCAGGGGCGCCGGCCAGTGCCAGAGGTTGTGAATCTCGTGCGCGGTCAGCGACGGTGGGCGTAGGTGACCAGCTCGGGCCGGAGATCGCGGCCCTCGACCTCGAGACGCAGGAAGCTGAACGTCGGCTGGCGGCGCCGATCGGTCGGCGAGCCGGGATTGAGCAGCCACCGACCGTCGACGCGCTCGACGACGGGCTGGTGGGAGTGGCCGAAGGCGATCGCGTCGAGGCCCTGGTCGTCGAAGGCGTTGCGTGCCCGATCCGGCGTGGTGCGGCCGCGTCCGGCGTGCCCGTGCGTCAGACCGATGCGCACGCCCTCGACCTCCACGACCCGGGTCAGCCCCAGGCGCTCGTGCAGCGCCGGCGCGTCGTTGTTGCCGGCCACGGCCACCACCGGGGTGTGCTCGGCCAGCAGGTCGAGCACGAACGGATCGGTCAGGTCGCCCGCATGCAGGACGAGGTCGGCGTCGGTCAGTGCCTCCACCAACGCGGCGGGCAGGGAGCGGCCGAAGCGCGGCAGGTGGGTGTCGCCGGTGAGGATGACCCGGGTGACCACCGGCCGCCGCCTACCCTCGGCGTCGCTCGCCGGGCAGGCTGCTCCAGCCGCGCTCGCGGTTGCCGATGCTCGCGCCGGCGCGCCGCGGACCGCCGCGACGACGTGGCGCGGAACCGCCGGACGGTGCCCCCGCGTGGGCGCGCGGTGCGGCTCGGTGGCGTGGTGCCGAAGCCCGACCAGCGTGCTGGCCGCTCCGCAGGCGGATCGGCTCGGCGACCGCGGTCGGATCCGGCTCGAAGCCCGCGATGACCTCGGTCGCGATCGGCTCGCCCAGCAGACGCTCGATGTCGCGCAGCAGCGGCCGCTCGTCGACGCACACCAGTGAGATGGCGTCGCCCTCAGCGCCGGCACGGCCGGTGCGCCCGATGCGGTGGACGTAGTCCGCCGGCACCATCGGCAGCTCGTAGTTCACGACGTGCGGCAGCTGCTCGATGTCGAGGCCCCGGGCGGCCACCTCGGTCGCGATCAACAGCGTGACGCGCCCGGCCTTGAAGTCGTTGAGGGCCCGCACGCGCTGCGGCTGTGACTTGTTGCCGTGGATCGCGGCGGTCGCGATCCCGTCCTTCCACAGCTGCTCGGCGAGCTTGTTCGCGCCGTGCTTGGTGCGGGTGAAGACCAGGGCCTGCTCGATCGCGTGGGTGCGGACGAGGTGGCTCAGCAGCTCCCGCTTGCGCGATCGGTCCACCGGGTGGACCACCTGCCGCACCAGCTCGGTCGGCGTGTTGCGCGGGGTGACCTGCACCGACGCCGGTCGGTCGAGCATCCCTTCCGCCAGGCTGCGGATCTCGTTGGAGAAGGTGGCGCTGAAGAGGAGGCTCTGGCGGCGGTCCGGGAGGAGCGCCAGCACGGAGCGGATGTCGCGGATGAAGCCCATGTCCAGCATCCGGTCGGCCTCGTCCAGGACGAGGATCTCGACGCTGCGCAGGTCGATGGTCCGCTGGCGTGCATGGTCGAGCAGGCGGCCGGGGGTGGCCACCACGATGTCGACACCGCGACGCAGCGCGGCCACCTGGCCGGGCATCCCCACGCCGCCGAAGATGGTCGTCGAGCGTCGAGCCCCGGCGCCGTAGTCCCGCACGGACTGCTCGACCTGGATGGCGAGCTCGCGGGTCGGCGTGAGGATCAGCGCGCGGATGCGCGGCCGTCCGTCGTTCGCCCGTCGCTCGGTGGCCGCGAGGCGCTGGAGCATGGGGAGGACGAAGGCGGCGGTCTTGCCGGTGCCGGTCTGCGCGCCGGCGAGGAGGTCCCGACCCTGGAGGACCAGCGGAATCGCCTCGCGCTGGACGGGGGTCGGATCGGTGTAGCCCTGCGCCTGGACGGCACGGAGCAGGTCGGGCGTCAGCCCGAGATTCGCAAAGGACAAGGGAGAATGGCTCCTGGTGGGGCCCACCCGCGGCATCGCGGGGCCCGGTCAGGGCACGAGGTTGGGTCGTGGATCGGGGCGGTGACGTCGAAGCGTCCCGCGGCGCAGACCGGAGCGCCAATCGAACACGTTTTCGAAATGGTACCACACGTCGAGTGAGTGCTCGGGATCCGCGCCGATCGCGATCGGAGTACGCTGGGTACCCACCCCAGAGGCCCACCGTGCTCACACCCTGCATCCATGGCTTTCCCGCGGACCAGTGCGCGTCGTGTCGAGACTGCCCGCACGGCCTGGCGGTCAACCGCTGCGCCCGCTGTCGCGCCGCCGCCACCTCCCGCCGGACGTCCACCACCAAGCCGGTCGCCCACGCCGCCGAGGAGTACGCCGGCTACGAGATCTTCTACGAGCCAGGCCTGACCGGATGGCGCTACCGCGCAGCCGATGCGTCACCCTCTCCCCTCTCGTACCGATCGCGCTTCCTCGCCCGGCGCGCCGTGGACGAGGCGATCGCCGGGGGCTCCTCTACGCCACCGACCAAGCCGGCCGCCCGGAAGGCGAAGGCCGCGCGTGGACGAACGACGGCCTGACCGGCTGCCGTCGCGGTCATCGGCCGGAGCGCTGATCGGCGGGCTGCTCGCCGGGCTCGAGCACGCGCTCACCAACCGCCCACCGCCGCCCGCGCAGATCGAGGAGCGCTACCACCGACCGTGGGCGGCGCTCAACGGCGTGGTGGTCGAGGGACTGGACGAGCGCCTCGAGCGCCCGGAGCCGCCCGACCGGTCGGGAGCGCGCGTCTAGGCCGGCTTCAGACCCGCAGCGGCGTCCCGGGGTCCGCACCGGGGAACATCGGCTCGTAGTCGTGGACCAGGTGGCGCAGCAGATTGCGGCTGTACCACGCCCACGCCGTCGCGACGCCGATGAACCCGAGCACCCCGGCGATGACGGCGGCGTCCCCCGCCATCCCGAACTGCATCACCGCGAGGCCGATGATCCCGCCGGCCAACACCGAGTTGAGGACGGCAATGACCGTCGGGCTCGCCGAGAGCAGGTTGAGGCGGGTCGATCGGTCCGGCAGGACCGCCATGGTCCGGACGATGCCGGCCATGTCGTCGGTCGTGCCCATCACGAAGTAGCGCTCGAGGTCCGGCGCGATCTCCAGGTAGGCGGCGCGGATCCGGTTCATGCCGATCACGCACTGCACGTCGTGGTGGTTGGCGCTGTCCATGCGCACCGACGTCGCCATGCCCAGGAGCAGCACGACCGGCAGGATGACGAGGGCGAAGAGCCGGAACTCCTGCCCGAAGCCGGAGGCCTGCCCCACCAGCGCGAGTGCCACGACGGCGAACGACAGCGTCGAGAGGAACATGCTCGCGCGGGTGAACGACTCGTTCCACGCCAGCCCACGTGACGCGAGCAGGCTCCAGTGCTCCGTCGACAGGATCTGGAGGCGCAGCTGCGTCGGCGTCGGGGACGGCGTGGTGGGGCGCTCGCCCTCGGGCTCGCTGGGGGGACCGGACTGCTCGGTGGACATCGGTCGATCGCTCCCGTGGCTGAGGTGGTGATCAGCGATCAGCCTACGCGCCGCACGCAACCGGTCGGAGGGTCCGTCCGCTTGCGCTGGGCGCAAGTAATTCCCGAGATAGGGCCCGAGATTGGCGCGGGCTTGCGAGGGGTGCAAACCAGCGCCGGCGCCTCGCTGTCGGAACCCGCTTCTCGGGCGTTACTTGCCATCCCGGCAAGTCGCGCCACAGGCAGCTATTGACGGTCCGCAGGCGAGATCGTCCCGGCAAGTCGCGCCACAGGCAACTATTGACGGCCCGCACGCGCGATCGTCCTCGGCAGTCCCGCCACGCGCGACCCACATCACCCGCACGCCGCGACGAGGAACCTTCCGCGCGGATAGATGCGCCCCACGCAACCACCACCCGCAGGCAACCCCCAAGGATGCGGAGCTCTCCCGGAAACTCTCAGTCCCCCGGCGTCGGATCCTCCTTCGGCGTCCGCTTGGCCGCGGCGTGGGCGGTGGCGAAGGCCCGCGACTCGTCACCGTCGTACTCCTTCAGGGCGTTGTTGAACGCCGCGAGGAACGCCTCCTTCTGGTGGTGGCTGTACTGGTCGACCTGGGAGTCGGGCAGATCCGAGATCCTGTCGTACGGCATCGGTGCACCTCCTTGACCGACACGCACGCACAGCGCGTGCCGAGAGAGGGCCGCACCGATCAGTCCAGGGGCGAGACGTCGTCCCCCACCCGCACCACACCCGGCGCCTCCACGTCCGCGTAGACGCCGAAGTCGATGTGGCGACCGTCTCGCAGGCCGCGGTAGGCCTTGATGGCGTGCAGCGTCGGGAAGTCCCGCACGCCCGTGGCCGGATCCTGGGTCGTGATGACGCAACGCGGGTCCGGCCTGGTCACCCGGACGACCACCTCGGAGCCGATACGCACCCGCCGGCCGATCCAGCCATCCTCCTGGTGCGGGTCCGCATCGGCGAGCTGGATCAGCATGCGGAACCGCCGCGGGTCGAGCGGCCGGCCGTCGTTTCCCTGCCGCTCCAGCTCGTGGACCGATGCCTCCGAAACGATCGACACCGGGTTGCGGTCTCGCTCCTCGGGAAGCCGCTCGACCCGCGCCAGGGCTACCGCACGCCCGATGACACCCGAGATCGCCGTGGCCCACGGACCGATCACGGCCCGCACGGTGAAGGTGCGACCGTAGATCGTCACCTGCCGCGCCGCTCCGAGCTCCACGACGGCCTCGACGACGCGGCCGTCGGGCAGGTGGACCGTGAGCCGTTCGGGATCGTGAGCCAGATCGGCCCGCATGCGCACCAGCGGTCCGTGCTTGGTGCCGTCGAACAGCCGGTCGTCCGGCGTCAGGACGAGGTAGCGCCGGTCATCCGCGACGCCGTGCGGCCCGAGCTCGACGGCGTCGGGATGGTGGAGCGCCAGGCTGCGGACCGGCGTGATCGAGAGGCGCGAGACCGTCGGCATCGGGCGACGATAGCAGCGCTCAGCCGTCGAGGTGGTAGAGCAGCTCCAGCAGCGAAGGGCCCCCGTAGTTCCCGACCAGCACCGCCTCGAGGTCCGTGTAGGGCTGGGTGCTGACGATGGCCAGTGTCATCCCGTCCGGCAGCCTGACCAGCAGCGTCGTCATCTCGTACATCAGCCCCGAGTGCCCTGGCACCTCCTGGCCACCGAGCGGCAGGAGCTGCGCCCCCAGGCCGTAGTGGTGGCCGGCGCTGAAGTCGAGCATCCGGCCGGTCGACGCCTCCGACAGGACCTGTCCGCCGTACAGGGCCCGCCCCCAGCGCGCGAGGTCCATCGGCGTCGACACCATGGCGCCCGACGTCCAGAAGGTCGTGGTCCATGCGGCCGGCATGACGGTGTCCGCGGCGGTGAGCAGGCGGACGCTGGCCAGGCCCAGGGGTCCCGTGAAGCGGGCCGCCAGCTCGTCGTTGAAGGAGTGGTGCGTCACCACCTCCACGATGTGGCCGAGCAGGTAGTAGTTCGTGTTGGAGTACGCGTAGCCGGTGCCCGGCGCGAAGTAGTCGCCGCCGATCGGCTCGAGCACGTCGTTCGAGCCCATCACCCGCCACGGGTCGCCGCTGAGCACGTCCTTGGCCGGTCCGTACAGGTCGGCGATGCCGCTGGTATGGCTCAGCAGCTGCCGGACGGTCGCCCCGTTCTCCAGCGCCATCGCGCGCGGCAGGTAGGTGGAGGCCGGCACGTCGAGCTGGATCCGCCCTTCGTCGACCAGCGCCAGGACAACGGCGGCCACGAAGGTCTTCGTCACGCTGCCGATGGTGAGCGCATCGGTCGGGTTGAGGCTGGCGCCGCTCTGGAACGTGCCATTGGCGCCCGACCAGGTCTTCCCGGACGGCGAGATGGCGGCGACGCTCAGCCCCGGCGAGTTGCTGTTCTCGCGAGCGCGACGCAGCGCGCCGGCCAGTTGCGCCTCGAGCGACGGGTGGGTGTCGCCGACGGGAACGGGCGACGGGAGCTGCGCGGCGGCATCCGCGCCGAAGGTGGCGGCCGGGGCCACGGCGGACTGGACGGCGATCGTGAGGGTGATGGCGACGCCGAACAGCGCGCGGTGAGCACGCGCGGTGAGGGTGACGTGAGGCACGGGAGGGCAGTTCTCCGGGCTGCTGCGGTTGTGTGAACAAGTGGGGCGAGCAGACCGGAGCGAAGCGGAAACCCTATCCCCCGCGAAGACGCATAGGCGCCGATATAGGCATATGCATATGCATATTCGCTTGTGCGTGATAGTATCGGCGAGTGAAGCGAACGTCAATCCTGCTGGACCCCGGACTTTTGGCCGAGCTCGAGGGCCTGGCGCGGCGCAAGGGCGTGCCGACCGCGCACGTCATTCGCGGCGCGCTCGAGGCGTACGTGGCCGAGCAGACCGACGGTGAGCGCCAGCTCCCCGGCTTCGTCGGCATCGGCCGCGGCCCTGGTGACGTCGCGGAGCGCATCGAGGAGCTGCTGCCCGCCGACCTCGAAGACCCCGCACGGTGACCGCGGTCATCGACAGCGGCGTCCTGTACGCCCTGGTCGACGCCGGCGACTCGCTGCACGACGAGTGCGTGGCGGCGGTGTCCGACGAGCGCGAGACGATCGTCGTTCCCATGCCGACCCTGCCCGAGGTGTGCACCCTCATCGGCTCGCGGCTCGGGTCCAGCCGGGAGACGGCGTTCATCCGCTATCTCGCCGACTCGGACTGGAGGCTCGAGCCGCTGGCCGGCTCCGACATCCCGCGCGTCCTGTCGATCATGTCGGAGGCTGCCGATCACGGGATCGGCTTCGCGGATGCCGCCGTGGCGACGATCGCCGAACGGATGGGCGCGGTCCGGATCTACACCCTCGATCGGCGCCACTTCGAGATCGTGCGGCCGCGCCACGTCGAGCGCTTCGAGCTGCTTCCCCACCGCTGACCCGGGCGGCCGATGAGTTCCGCCATCGGCCGTCGTCAGATGGGACGAACGCACCGGAGGAGCGACCACCCGTGACCCTGACCCGAACCATCGACGAGCTGCGCGCCGGCCTCCGCGGCCGGGTCATCACCCCGGACGACGCCGACTACGACGCGACGCGCCGGATCGCGCTGGGGGGCACCGACCCCCGTCCCGCGGCCATCGTCCGCGTGGCGGGCACCGACGACGTGGCGCGCACCATCGCGCACGCCCGGCGCATCCGCGCCGACCTGGCGGTCCGCAGCGGCGGTCACTCGGGAGCCGGACACGGCACGGCGGACGGCGGGATCGTCATCGACCTGCGCGACCTGCGTCGCTTCGACCTCGACACCGACACGGGCACCGCCTGGGCCGATGCCGGCCTCACGGCGGGCGAGGTCACCGAGGCGGCCGCGGCGCACGGCCTCGCCATCGGCTTCGGCGACACCGCGACGGTGGGGATCGGCGGCATCACCCTCGGCGGCGGCATCGGCTACCTGGTGCGCAAGCACGGCATGACCATCGACTCCGTGCTGGCGGCGGAGATCGTCACCGCTGATGGCGAGATCCGCACGGTCGACGTGGACCGCGATCCGGACCTGTTCTGGGCGCTGCGCGGCGGAGGCGGGAACTTCGGCGTCGTCACGCGTTTCCGGTACCGCCTGCACCCGCTCGACCAGGTCGTGGGCGGGATGCTCATCCTGCCGGCCACGCCGGACACCATCGCCGCCTTCATGACCGCGGCCGATGCGGCGGCCGACGAGCTGTCGGCGATCGCCAACGTGATGGCCTGCCCACCGATGCCGTTCGTGGCGGAGGAGCACCACGGAACGCCGGTCATCATGGCGCTCATGTGCTGGTCCGGCGCCGTCGAGGAGGCCGATGCCGCCTACGCCCCCTTCCGCGCGCTCGCTACCCCGCTGGCGGACATGGTCCGCCCGATCCGGTATCCCGAGATGTATCCGCCGGAAGACCCGGACTACCACCCGACCGCCGTGTCGCGAACGATGTTCGTCGAGCGCATCGGGCTGGAGGACGCGGCGGCGATCGTCGCGGCCATCGAGGCCTCCGACGCGCCGATGCGCGGCGCTCAGCTGCGCGTGCTGGGCGGCGCCGCGGCCCGCGTTCCGTCCGACGCGACGGCCTACGCGCATCGGGCCAGCCGCATCATGGTGAACGTCTTCTCGTTCTACGATGGCGAGGGGGACCGTTCGCGGCGCGAAGCCTGGGTCGCCGACCTATCCGATGCCCTCCGCCAATCGGATGCGGGTGCGTACGTGAACTTCCTGGCCGACGAAGGTCCGGAGCGCGTGCGCGCCGCTTACCCCGGCACGACCTGGAACCGCCTGGTCGAGGTCAAGCGCCGCTACGATCCGGACAACGTCTTCCGACGCAATCAGAACATCGCGCCGGAAGCCTGAGCGACGCGAATGTCGCGGGGGCGCTTCGAGCGCTGGCGCGTCTCCATCCCGCCGGGACCGTCCCGGGCCAGCACGCCGGACGCGTGGGCGGATGCGGTCGTGCTGGTGGAGGCCGGCACGCTGGAGGTGCGGTGCGTCGGCGGCGCATCGGCGCGCTTCGGGCCGGGAAGCCTGCTGGCGCTCGGCTGGCTCCCACTGGCCTCACTGCGCAGCGCGGATCCGGGCGGCGTGCAGCTCCTCGCCGTCCGCCGTCGTCTCCGTACCGACGCCGCGTGGCACCGGGAGCTGCTGCCCGTCAGCCGCTGGTCCATGGCACTGGCCGCGCTGTCGCGGCGGGCGGCGGCCTCCGCCGCTCTGGGGGAGGACGGATCCCGTGGCGACCGATAGGATGTCCGCCATGACGCAGCTCGCACCCGACGCGACCGAGCTCACCGGCCAGCTGGAGCAGCACCGCACGGAGCTCACCGCCTACGCCTATCGCATGCTCGGGTCCTCGTTCGAGGCCGAGGATGCGGTGCAGGAGACCATGGTGCGCGCCTGGCGCGGCCTCGACCGCTTCGAAGGGCGGGCGCAGCTGCGCTCGTGGCTGTACCGCATCACGACCAACGTCTGCCTGGACATGCTCAAGGGTCGCGAGCGACGCGCGCGACCGATGGACCTGCGTCCCGCGCAGTCGGCCTCGACGCCACTCCCGCAGCCGCTGGAGGAGAATCTCTGGCTGGAGCCAATCCCGGACGCGAAGGTGGTCTCGGCCGACGGCGATCCGGCGGAGGTGGCCGCCACGCGCGAATCGGTGCGGCTGGCGTTCATGGCCGCGCTCCAGCACCTGCCGCCGAAGCAGCGCGCGGTGCTCATCCTGCGCGAGGTGCTGCGCTGGCGCGCCTCGGAGGTCGCGGAGCTGCTGGACACCTCGGTCGCATCGGTCAATTCGGCGCTCCAGCGGGCGCGCGACACGCTGAACACTCGCAACCTCACGGAGGAGGCGCCGCCGGCCGCGCCGGACGATCCCGAGACGCGGCAGCTGCTGGCCCGTTACGTCGACGCGTTCGAGCGCTACGACATGCAGGCGCTCACCGCGCTGCTGGCCGAGGACGCCGTCTGGAACATGCCGCCGTACGACCTGTGGCTGCAGACGCACGAGGACATCGTGGCCTGGTGCATCGGCCCCGGCTACGCGTGCGAGGGCTCGAAGCTCATCCCGACCACCGCGAACGGCTCGCCGGCGTTCGCGCAGTACAAGCCCGACCCGGCGGGCGGCCACGCTCCGTGGTCGCTGCAGGTGCTGGAGCTGCGCGACGGCAAGATCGTCGGGATCACGTTCTTCCTCGACACGAAGCGCTGGTTTCCGCTGTTCGGGCTCCCGCCGCACCTCGACTGAGGGCGCGCGCGCCACGGCTCAGCTCCCCGCTACGGGGTAGGCCGCCCGGTCAGGGACAGAGGTAGTTCGCGTCCAGTCCGCGCTCGAGGTACTGCGTCATCACCAGCGCGCCACCGGTGAAGGGCACGTCGCGGCAGTTCGCCATCGCGCCGCGCAGCGTGCGCGCGCCGGCGTGCCACGCCGGATACGTGGCGAAGACATCCGTGCCGCCGGTGATCTGGCCCCACTGCTGCGGCGTCGAGTAGAAGCCGATGCCCCCGACCTCGACGGACTCCAGGTACGCCACCGCACCCTGCAGGACCGCGATGTTGAGCGCGTGCTCCGACCGCCAGCTGTTGCTGGTCTCGACGTCGAGCCACCAGAAGTTGGCCACTGGCGTGCGGTCCGCGTCGGGATCGGCCCATCCCAACGAGACGTAGGCGGCGATGGCGGTCCGGTACGAGTCCGCGGCCGCGTTCCAGCCGTAGTCGTAGGCGCATTCGGGCGTGTCGAGGCCCGGGTTGGCGGCGGTGTTGCACTCGAGCGGGGTGGTCTGGCCATCCGGCCAGTACTTCGAGAGCTCGGGGCCCGGGTTGCCCGTGTTGGCGTACAGCTGCGCCTCGGGCCCGGCCCACTCCAGCTCGCTCGGATTCTCCCCGGTGCCCAGGCATGGGTTCGGGCTGAAGACGCGACCGCCGTTCACGCCGACGACCGCGAAGGCGAACGCCTCCGGCAGCGACGTTCCGCATTGCGGGTACGACACGTCGTAACCCGGCGGCTGCTGCGCGGGCGGACGCGTGGGACCCTGGCGGACGACGCCACTGCCCGGCTGGAATTCGTCGGCCGCGGCGACCCGAGCCGGGGTGGCGGCCAGCAGGAGGAGCGCGGCGGTCACCACGACGGCGAAGATGCTCGGGAGCCGATGCACGGCAGCGTGGGCAGACGCCATGGGTAGGGACCACCCTACCGAGCACGGACCGCGCTGGCAAGTGACGGATGACCCATCCGCACACCGCCTGACGGACCTGCGCCGGAACCGGCGATGCCATGGCGCGACGGAGCACGCCGCGTGCCAGCGGTGGCATCATCGCGGCGTGACGCGGCGGCACCTGGTGGCGGACCTGGGGGAGGTAGAGCCGCGTCCGCTGCAGCTGACCGTGCGCACGGCCGAGCGATCCGCGCGCACCGCCCTGGCCGAGCTGATGCTCGACGCCTACCAGGGCACCATCGACGCGGACGGCAGCGAGACGCTCGACGTGGCGCAGGGCGAGATCGACCACTACCTCCGAGGTGGCAGCGGGCGGCCGATGCTCGGGCACAGCCGGCTCGCGTACGACGGTGAGCGGCTGGTCAGCGCGGTCCTGGTCTCCGAGTTCGAGGGTACGCCGCTGATCGCCTACGTCTGCACGGCGTCCGATCACAAGGGACGGGGCCTGGCTGACGGCCTCGTGCGCCTGGCCATGCGCTCGCTGGCCCAGGCGGGCCATCGGCGCGTCCACCTGTGGGTCACCGCCGGCAACGAGCCGGCCGAGCGCATCTACGAACGCCTCGGCTTCCACGGGGTCGGCGACGCGAACGTCCGCGCGGACCAGGCCTAGCCGCGTCGAGATCTCGCGCGGCGTTGCAGGTCGCGCTCGTCACGCTCCATGTCGCGCTCCACCTCGTGTTCGGCGTCGATCAACCGGTTCCGCGCGCCCTTCGTCGCACGCAGCAACTCGTCCAGCTTGAGGTGGATGGCGCGCGAATCGCGGTTCTGGCTGGCCTGGATGACGAACACCATCAGGAACGTGACGATGGTGGTGCCGGTGTTGATGACCAGCTGCCAGGTGTTGCTGAACCCGAACACCGGACCGGTCACTCCCCAGGCAACCACGATCAGGGCCGCGACGCCCAGGGCCCACGGCGTGCCGACCGCGTGCGTGATGATCTCGGCCGATTCCCGGAACCGATCGGCCAGTCCCCGCGCCGACCCCTCCCGACGGTCGGCCGGAGCGCGCGTCGGCCGTCTCGCGGCGCGCCGGGTGTGGCCAGTGTGATGCGCGTCGGTTCGTGTCGCCATGCCGGTCGCCCGAGCAGCGAGCGTGCCAGATCCGGCGCTTCCGGGGTCGCCGGCGCGTTTGGCTCGTGCTGACCCGTCCTGCGGGTCAACGGATGCCGCAACCCCGAGATCCGGCGAGCTCCGACGACGAGCCACCCGTGGTGCGGGTCACGCGAAGCCGGAGCTCGTGCTCAACGCCTGGATGACCCGTGGTGCGGGTCACCCGAGGGATGGAAGGTTGCGGTCAGGCGCCCTGCATGCTTGCCAGGCGCGCCTCGACCTCGGCCTCCGTATCGGCGTCGTCGAGCGAGGCGAACTCCTCCTCGAGCGACGAAGCGGAGACCTCGGCCATGCCGCGGGCCATCGCCTCCTCCTTGCGGATGCGCTCCTCGAAGCGGTTGAGCTCCGAGGTCGGGTCCATGACCGACACCTCGCGCACCGCCTCCTGGACCTGCCGCTGGGCGGACGCCATCTTGGCGCGCGACACGAGCTCGTCGCGCTTCTGGACCAGCTCCTCTCGCTTCAGCCGCAGCTTGTTGAGGCCGTCCTTCAGCTGATCGGTCAGCTGGGTCTGCTGCTCGATCTGGCCCTGGAAGGTCTTGACCTGGTTCTCGAAGCTGATCTGCCGCCGGATGGCGATCTTGGCCAGCTCCGTGAACCGGTCCGCCTCCGACGAGTTGCCGCCGGACCGCATCTCATCGGCCTTGCGCGCCGCGGCGCGCGCCTTGTCGGCCCACTCGGTCTGCGCCGACTGCGCCTCGCGCAGGTCGTCCTCGAGCAGCCGCAGGTGCCCGACGGTCTGCGCCACGGCCTCCTCGGCCTCGGCGATGTTGTTGGTGAAGTCGCGGACGAGCTGGTCCAGCATTCTCTCCGGGTCCTCGGCGCTGTCGAGCAGCGCGTTGATGTTCGCGCGGACCAGCTGGCCGATCCGTCCCAGGATGGTGGTCTGTGCCATGGGATTCGAGTCCTCCATGCGGTGCCGGACGCCGATCGCGACGCCGACGCTTGATTGTCCTACCAACCGCCTCCACGGGAGCGTCCCCCGCCGCCGCCGAAGCCGCCGCCGAAGGATCGTCCTCCCCCACCGAGGCCGCGACCGATGCCGCCGCCTCCGCCTCCGCCGAAGCCGCCGAAGCCGCCTCCGCCGCCGAAGCCACCGCCCCAACCTCCACCGCGGCCCCCGCCGGACAGGATGGAGCCGATGATGCCGCCGATGATGGCGCCCCCCACATCGGAGCCCCAGCTCGACCGACCGGACGAGTAGGGCTGACCGTCGATGATCACCGTGCCGCCGTAGCCGCGCCGGTCGACGCTGGCGAAGTCGTTGCGTGCCCGGGTGTACGCCTCGTCGGCGAGCTGCGTCGCGCGCTTGGCCGACGCGAGCGCCGCGGCCGGATCGGCCTGGCGCAGGCGGCGTGCCTCGTCGAGCGCGACGTCCGCCTCGGACAGCGCGGTCCGCGGCCGCCGGCCCACGCCGTGACGCCGTGCCGCGATGAACTCGGATGCACGGTCCAGTGACAGCTCGGCGGCGCGAATGCCGGCGTCGACCGCGGCGAGCTCCTTGGCGCGCTTCTGCTCGCCCTCATGGACGCGGGCGACGACCTGCTCGGCCTGCGACTCCGCCTCGCGCGCCAGCCGGTAGGCGAGGACGAGGTCGCGGGGCGTACCGGTGAGCGCGGCATCGGCCGCCTGCAGCTTCGCCTGGGCGGCCGCCAGCTCGTCGGCCTGGTCGCGGTCGGACGCACCCGCGACCGCCTGTGAGGCAGCCTCGAGGTCGGCGCGGGCCTGGGCCACGGCGCCGTCGAGCGCGGTCCGGGCCTCGCTGAGCGTCGCGGCCTCGCGGTCGACGGCGTCGAGCAGTCCGGACGCCTGCGCCAGCGCGTCCTGGGATGCCTTGGCCGCGCGAGCTGCCTTCGGTCCCTCGTTGCGCCCGAGCGCCGCCTGGCCCTCGGTGACGCCGCCGCGCGCCAGCTCGATCCGCTTGCGCGCCTCGGCCACGTTCCCGCGCACCGCCTGCGACGAGCCGGACGCATCGGAGGCGAGGGACTCGAGCGACTGCTCCACGTCCGGGATGCGTGCCTCGACGGCGGCGATCTTCCGCTCCTGCTCGGCCAGGATCTCCGGCGCGCGACGCTCGAGGTCGCGCAGCTCGCGGAAGCGCTCGGTCTGCTCCTCGACCAGCTTCCTCGCGCTCGCGCATCGGCTGACGATCTCGTTCAGCAGCTTCTCCCGCTCGGGCGGCGTCTCCGGCTGGTCGTCGTCCAGCTGCTGTCGCACGCGGAACGCGGCCTGCAGCTCGGCGCGGGCCTTCGCCAGCGCCTCCCGGAACGGGTCGGCGGCATCGGATCCGAACTCGGCCTCGACGAAGCCGAGCTCCTGGGCATCGTGGCGGAGCAGCTCATCGGTCTCGATCAGGAGCGCGTTGGCCTGCTGCGAAAGCCCGCGCAACCGTCGCTCTCGTTCGCGGTCGTCCTCCTCCCGAGCACGACCGGCCTGCAGCCGGCTCCAGAGCAGCCAGCCGCCGACGCCGATGAGGACGACGGCCAGCAGCACCACGAAGAAGCTGGGCCCGCTCGACGGCTCGCCGGCGGGTTGGTCGCCGCCACCGGTGCCACCATCGCCGCCGTCGCCGCCACCACCGCCTCCGCCGCCGCCACCACCGGAGGTGGTCGCCGCATCGGCCAGGCCCTCAGCGGCCGCCACGACGGATCCGCTCCAGTCGCCGTCACGCAACGCCGGCTCCACGCGCTCGGCGAGGATCGCGTCCTGCTCGTCGGTGGTGACCTGGTCGGTCAGCGAGTCGGAAATCCACAGCTGGTAGCGGCGGTCGTCGACCGCCACGACGAACAGCGCGTCGTTCACGCCGAGCCCGTTGTCGTCGACCAGGCGCTGCGTGTAGTCGTCGATCGGCTCGCCACCGGTGCTGCCGACGAACAGCGCCCACAGCTGGATGTTCGCCGCGGACTCGAGCTGTTCGATCGCGTTCAGCGCCTCGCTCCGGCCGCCGCCGTCGAGGACTCCGGCTTCGTCCGTGACGCGGTCGGTCAGGCTCTGGGCGGTCGCGATCGAGGCGAATGACGCGAGCAGCAGGAGGGCCGCGGCCAATGCCGCCATGGTCCGGGGCAGAAGGGCTCGGTGACGGTGCATCGGGGTCAGCATACGTGCCAGCTCCTCGGGGTGCGATCGGCCGGTGGGCGGTCGGCCACGGCGCGATTCCACGCGCAGCGTGGCGCCCGCCGACCGGTCCCCGACAGGGCCGATCGGCCCACACTCCACAGAGCGATCACCCCGAGACCCCCGACGTCACGTGGCAGGGTGGCGTGCCATTCGTGCACCCGGGGTGCGGCGCGCCTCCTCCTTCAGCTGGCCGGCCCGATGCGGTACACGGCGCGGTTGGACAGGCTCGTCACGTACAGCATCCCGTCGGGCCCCTGGACGATGTGCGTCACGACGCCGAAGCCGGAGCCGATCATGTAGTCAGCGCTCTCGCCGGGGTCGCCCTTGGCCGAGTTGTCGTCCACGCCATCGGCGAGCCCCTCATCGTCGCCGAAGTCGAAGCCCGAGCCGTCGGCGGCGAGCGGGTATCGGTAGATGCTGTCCGTCAGCACCGAGCC
The DNA here is from genome assembly GCA_035764845.1 of Candidatus Limnocylindria bacterium. Taxonomy (GTDB): domain Bacteria; phylum Chloroflexota; class Limnocylindria; order QHBO01; family QHBO01; genus JACDBZ01. The sequence goes on along the minus strand of DASTYP010000090.1, from coordinate 1,732 downwards.
GATCCATGCCGTGTTGGCCGAGGACTCGCCGAGGGCATCGTCCACCACGAAGCCGATCGCCGTGGCCGCCGGCGGGTAGCGCCACGAGAAGATCGGCGGCTCGTACTGGCTGCCGTCGAGCGCGAATAGCCGGGACTGGGCCTCGTCGCCGCTCTCGGCGAGCTGGTCCGGCGGCACGTCGGGGTTGTCGGTGCCGTCCTCGGACTCGGTCTCGATCTGGCGGAACTCGTCGAAGCGCTCCGGCGGGCCCATCAGCTGCCACCAGCCGGAGTTCGAGCCGGCCGGGAAGATGTTCACCTCGTCCCACGAGTCGTCACCGTTCTCGGTCTCCCAGATGTCGCCGGTCTCGGGGTGGACCGCGATGCCGAAGCTGTTGCGGATGCCGTAGGCCCACGTCAGCTGGACGTTCTCGCCGGCCTCGCCGCCCATCTCGGCGCCGACGCCGTGGAACGGGTTGTCCTCCGGAATCGAGCCGTCGTCGTTGACCCGCACGATCATGCCCGCGAAGTTCATGTCGTCCGGCGCCGGCCCATCGGCCAGGTTCTGGTACTGCCCGCGGAGGTTCTGGTCGCCGATGATGATGTACAGCTTGCCGTCCTGCCCGAACACGATGGCGCCGCCGTCGTGGTTGCCGCGGATGCGCCCCGACGTGTCGGTGTCGAGCGTGTTGCTGCGCAGCTGGACGATGTTGCGGTCCCAGGTCAGCTGCGAGCCATCCCACACGAACCGATCCACGCGGTTGCCCAGGTCCGGCACGGCGAACTCGTCGTTGGTGTCGTCCCCGAACATCCCCTGGTCACCCTCGCCCAGGCCGTCGGTCGCGGTCCAGTACAGGTAGACGTAGCCGTTCTCGGCGAAGTCGGGGTGCAGCGCGATGCCCAGCAGGCCGCGCTCGTCGAAGAAGTTGACGGCCAGGTCGGCCGCCGGATCGCCCAGCTGTCCGTCGACGACGTGCTGGACCAGGCCGGTGCTCTTCTCGGTGACGAAGAAGTCGTTCTCGCCAAGGAACGCCATCGAGGTCGGCTCGGACAGGTCGGTCGTGACCGTCTCGACCGCCAGGGTCGTATCGGTCAGGGACGGGCCTGCCGCCTCCTCCTCACCCGAAGCCGATGCGCCGGCGCTGCCGCCGGCTTGACCCTCACCGGATGCGCCCGGCTGGATCGAGCCGCCGCTCGCACCCTCCGATGCGGACGAGTCGCTCTCGCAGGCGGCGAGGATCAGGGCGAGGACGACGAAGGTGACGGCGAGCAGGCGGGACATGGGCGTGTGAGACTCCAGGGGGCGATGGGGGTTGAGCTGGCCACTGGTGCACGGTCGGTGCCACGCCCACCCGGCTGGCGTGGCACCGGCCATGCTGAAGGGCCATCGCATGGAGGAGCTGAACGAGATCGGCCGGATCGAGATCCAGCCGGGATGGACGGTGCTCGACGCCGACGGTCAGACGGTCGGCACGGTCGACGAAGCGGGCGAGCAGAGCTTCACGGTTCGCGTCGAGGGACCGGTGGACGCGACCATCGGCGTCGCCTACGCGGACATCGAGAGCGCCGATGACGGCCGCGTGGTGCTTGGCGTCAGCCGCGAGGACCTGGACGCCGCCGTCGACGTCGGCGCGCCCTGACCTTCGGTCAGCGCGCTTCAGCCATCAATCGCCGCCCCCGAAGGCGGTCGCGAAGAAATCGTTCACCCACCCGCCGTACTGATCGGCACAGTCGTACGTCAGCTGTCCGTGGGT
>DASTYP010000089.1:0-4285 GCA_035764845.1 Candidatus Limnocylindria bacterium | reverse complement strand
CGCTTCCAGCTCCTGCACCTCGCCGTCGAGGCGGTCGGCGGTGGGCTGGTGGTGGTGGGGGCCGGGTTGGCCACCGTGGTCGGCCGGCATCGGCTGGGCTGGACGCTGGCCTACTTCGGGCTGCTGGTCACCATCACGCTGGGCGACCTGATCTCGTTCTACGTGCGCCAGTTCGACTCCATCGTCGTCGTGCTCGGTCACCTGGTGCTGCTGACCGCGGTGGTCGGCGCGCGCGAGCGCCTTCGTTCCGAGCGAGACGCTTCCGGCCCCGAGCCCGCGACGGTGATGCTCGACCGAACCTGACCTTCGGCCCGGACGGATTCCGACGTCCGGCCCTCCGAGCCACGACCCGGGGTGTGCGGAACTGGCGAGGTGACCGACATCGTCGTCCGCCCCGGGCGTCGGTGGCCGGCCTTTCTCGTCGCCGCCGCTGCCGCGCTGCTCGGCGCGTTCGTGGCGCCTTCCTCGTGGCCGGCCGGACCGGCGAGCCTCGAGCTGCGCCTGGGCACGGACGTCGTCGGCTCCGCCACCGTCGACCTGGGCAGCACCGACCCGGCGGAGGTCTCGCTCGGCGTCGGCACGCTGACCCTCCCCGGTGGCGCGCCGATCGACGAGAAGCTCACGGCCCGTGTGCAGCTCACCGACGAGACACGAGAGCCCGGCCAGCTGAGCGCGTGGCTGGTGCTGCCTGACGGCCGGGACGAACTGCTGCCGGTGATCCGGACCGATGCCGACGCCGGGATCCTCGAGATCGAGCGCTGGCCGCCCTACCGTGCCGATGCGGTCCTGGCGCTCCTCGGCGTGGTCGTGGTGCTGTGGGTCACCGAAGCGGTGCCGCTCTTCGTCACCTCGCTGGCCATCCCGGTGGTGCTGGTCGCCGCCGGCGTCGGGGGCCCGACGCAGTCACTCCAGAACTTCTTCCACCCGATCATCGCGCTCTTCTTCGGCGGCTTCCTCATGGCCGAGGCGATGCGCCGGACGGGGCTCGACCACCTGGCGGCGATCTCGATCATCGCGCGCGCCGGTCGCAGCCCGGTGACGCTGTTCGCGGCGATGATCGGCGTCTCCGCCTTCCTCTCGCTGTGGATGTCGAACACCGCCGCGGTGGCGCTGGTCCTGCCTATCGCCCTTGCCGTGACGGCGCCGATGGAGAGCATCGGCTACCGGCGCGCGATCGTCCTCGGGATCGCCTACGCCGCGACCGTTGGCGGCGTGGGCAGCGCCATCGGGACGCCGGCCAACCCGCTGGCCATCACGTTCCTGCGCGACTTCGTGGGCCGCGAGCTCACCTTCGTCGACTGGTTCGCCATCGGCCTGCCCTGGGTCCTCATCTTCCTGCCGCTCATGAGCCTGTACCTGTGGTGGCGGGTGGGGGAGGCGCCGGACCGGTCGCGCTTCGTGGACGCGCGTGCCGTGGCCCACGACGAGCTCGCCGCCGCGGGCCGTCCGACCCGGCCGCAGCTCACCGTCATGGCCGTCTTCCTGGCGGTCATCGCCGTCTGGCTGACCGAGCCGATCCACGGTCTGGAGACCGGGATCGTCGCGCTCGGTGGCGCCGTCGCGCTCGCGGTCCTCGGCCTGGTCGAGCCGGACGACCTGGGGCGCATCTCGTGGGCGTCGCTGCTGACCTTCGGCGGCGGTCTGACGCTCGGGGTCTTCGTGGTGCAGACCGGGACGTCCGACTGGATCGCGACGCAGCTCGGCGGGCTCGCGGACCTGCCCGGTCCGCTCGTGGTGGCCGTCGTCGCGGGGGTGGCGCTGCTGCTGACCACCATCGCGTCGAACACGGCATCGGCCGCCATGACCATCCCGCTGGCGATCCCGCTGGCGACGATCGTGGGAGTCGACCCGGTGGTGCTGGTGCTGGCGGTGGCCATCGCCTCGTCCATCGACTTCGCGCTGGTCATCGGCACGCCGCCGACCATGCTGGCCTACTCGACCGGCCTGTACACCCCGGGCGGGATCTTCCGCGTCGGGGCGGTGCTGGACGTGGTCGGCCTGCTGGTCCTGGTGACGGTGGTGGCGTGGATCTGGCAGCTGGTGGGCATCGCCTGAGGCCGAGGAGTACCGTGGACCGAACGAGGAGAACCCCATGACGCAGACCCAGGCCGGGAGCGCCGCGCGCTCCGCATCCGGCGCTCGGCAGGACAAGGCGACCGAGATCCTCGGCCACGCGGCGCACCCGCTCGACGTCCTCTTCGCCCCGAAGTCGGTGGCGGTGATCGGCGCGACGGAGTCACCGGGCAAGGTCGGGCGGACGCTGCTCGCCAACCTCATCAGCTCACCGTTCGGCGGGACCGTCTTCCCGGTCAACCCGACCCGGGCCAGCGTCCTCGGCGTCAAGGCGTACCCCGACCTCGCCTCCATCCCCGATCCGGTGGAGCTGGCCGTCATCGTCACCCCGGCGCCGACCGTTCCGGGGCTGATCGAGGAGTGCGTCGCCGCCGGCGTGAAGGGCGCCATCATCATCTCGGCCGGCTTCAAGGAGACCGGCGCCGAGGGGGCGGCGCTCGAGGCGCAGGTGCTCGAGACGGCGCGCCGCGGGCGGATGCGGATCATCGGTCCCAACTGCCTGGGGGTCATGAACCCGCTCAACGGGTTCAACGCGACGTTCGCCGCCGGCATCGCGCGTCCCGGGAGCGTCGGGTTCGTGAGCCAGTCGGGCGCGCTGATCACCGCGGTGCTCGACTGGGCGGAGCGCGAGCAGACCGGCTTCAGCTCCGTCGTCTCGCTGGGCTCGATGCTCGACGTCGGTTGGGGCGACGTCATCTACTACCTCGGCGACGATCCGAAGACGAAGTCGATCGTCGTGTACATGGAGACCATCGGCGACGCGCGGGCCTTCCTCTCCGCCGCCAGGGAGGTCGCGCTGACCAAGCCGATCATCGTCATCAAGCCAGGTCGCACGGAGCAGGCGGCACGCGCCGCCGCGTCGCACACGGGGTCGCTGACGGGCAGCGACGACGTCCTGGACGCCGCGTTCCGGCGCGTCGGCGTCCTCCGCGTCGAGAGCATCGCCGAGCTGTTCGGCATGGCGGAGGTCCTGGCCCAGCAGCCGCGCCCCAAGGGGCCGCGCCTCTCGATCCTCACCAACGCCGGCGGCCCGGGCGTGATCGCGACCGACGCGCTGATCGGCGGGGGAGCGGAGCTCGCCCCGCTGCCCGACGAGACCCGCGAGGCGCTCAACGGCGTCCTTCCCGCCGCGTGGAGCCACGGCAACCCCATCGACATCCTGGGCGATGCCCCGCCCGAGCGCTACCGCCAGGCCGTCGAGATCGCGGCGGCCAACCCGGAGAGCGACGGGCTCCTGGTCGTCCTCACTCCGCAGGACATGACCGATGCGACGGGCACCGCCGAGCAGCTCGTCGGCTTCAAGCTCCCCGGTGGTGGACCGATGCTCGCGTCGTGGATGGGCGGCCCGGGCGTCGATGCCGGAACCGAGTTGCTGCAGAAAGCGGGCATCCCGGTCTTCGAGTACCCCGACGTCGCCGCCAGGATGTTCACCTACCTCTGGCGATCGGCCGCCGACCTGCGGCTGCTGTACGAGACGCCGGTCCTCGCCGAGCCGGATGGAGACGGTCGCGACGGGACCGACGGCCCCGACGGGGCGCATGCCGCCGGCCGCCAGCGCGTGGAGCAGACGATCGCGAAGGCGCGCGCCGAGCGGCGGACGCTGCTGAGCGAGGCCGAGTCGAAGGACATCCTGGCCGCCTACGGCGTCCCGGTGGCCGAGACGCGCGTCACCGAGTCCGAGGACGAGGCGGTGGCCGCGGCCGAGGCCATCGGCTACCCGGTGGTGGTCAAGCTCTTCTCCCGCACGATCACCCACAAGACCGATGTCGGCGGCGTGAAGCTCAACCTGGTCGACGCCGATGCGGTCCGCGAGGCGTATCGGTCCATTCGCGACTCCGTGGCGACCGCCAAGGGGGCCGAGCATTTCAACGGCGTGACGGTCCAGCCGATGATCAACTACACCGGCTACGAGCTGATCGTCGGCAGCAGCATCGATCCGCAGTTCGGCCCGGTGCTGCTGTTCGGCACCGGAGGCACCATGGTCGAGGTCATCCGCGACCGGGCGCTGGCGCTGCCGCCGCTGACCACCACCCTGGCGCGCCGAATGATCGAGCGGACGCAGGTCTTCAAAGCGCTCAAGGGCATTCGCGGACGTGAGCCGATCGACCTGGCGGCCCTGGAGCAGCTCCTCGTGCGCTTCAGCCGGCTGGTGGTCGAGCACCCGTGGATCAGCGAGATCGACATCAACCCGCTGCTCGCGTCTCCCCAGCGA
>DASTYP010000088.1:0-4722 GCA_035764845.1 Candidatus Limnocylindria bacterium | reverse complement strand
ATCGGCGAACTGCTCGTGGCCGTACTTCATCAGCGCGCGGATGGCGGTCGGCGCGGTGTAGAGGATGGTGGCGCGGTACTTCGCCGCGATCTGCGCCCATCGGTCCTTCTCGGGGAAGTCGATGGCGCCCTCGTAGATGATCCCGGTCGTGCCATTGGCCAGAGGCCCGTACACGATGTACGAGTGCCCGGTCACCCAGCCGATGTCGGCCATGCACCAGTAGACATCGGTCTCCGGATGCAGGTCGAAGATGTACCGATGCGTGGCCGCCACGCCCGCCAGGTAGCCGCCGGTGGTGTGCATGATCCCCTTCGGCTTGGCCGTGGTGCCGGAGGTGTACAGCAGGTACAGCAGGTCCTCGGCGTCCATCGGCTCCGCATCAGCCGTGGTCGGCTGGTCCGCGATGAGCTCGTCGTACCAGTGGTCGCGGTCCCGGTACCAGCCGACGTCCTCGCCGGTGCGCCGCACGACCACGCAGTGCTCGACCGATGAGGTCCGCGCGATGGCCTCGTCCGCGTTGTGCTTGAGCGGGACAACCGCGCCCTTGCGGTAGCCGCCGTCGGCGGTGATCACGACCGTGCACTGCGCGTCGTCGATTCGCCCGGCGAGCGCATCGGCGCTGAAGCCACCGAAGACGACCGAGTGCACGGCACCGATGCGGGTGCAGGCCAGCATGGCGACCGGCAGCTCGGGGATCATCGGCATGTAGATCGCGACCTTGTCGCCCTTCTTCACGCCCAGCCCGCGCAGGGCGTTGGTGAAGCGGCAGACCTCGTCGAGCAGCTGTGCGAAGGTGATGGTGCGCGTGTCGCCCGGCTCACCCTCCCAGAAGTAGGCGACGCGATCGCCGAGGCCGGCGTCCACGTGGCGGTCGAGGCAGTTGACGCTCACGTTCAGCCTGCCGCCGACGTACCACTTCGCGTACGGCGCGTTCCACTCGTAGAGATCGGTCCACGGCTCCATCCAGTCGAGCCGGTTCCCCTCCTCCGTCCAGAAGGCGCGGAAGCCCTCCTCCGTTGCCGTGCGCTCGTAGATCGCCGAGTCGCTCAGGAGGGCGTTCGACACGAAGTCCGCCGGCGGCGGGAAGGTGCGGTCCTCGCGCAGGAGGTTCTCGATCGTCGCGGCGTCGGTTCGGTCTTCGGTCGTCATTCGGCGATTCTAGCCGCGCCCCATGCCGTGGCGTCGGCACGTATATACCGATATACGGTCAGGCACCGGCCGCCATGCCCGCGGGCGTTTGACGCCCCGGCACCCAACGCCGACACTGGCGCCTGCGAAGGGGAGTAGACCTCCACCGGCCGATCGACACGCTGGCGCCGATGCGCCCGGTCGCCGGGTCCGCGCACGCGGATGGACGAGACCTTCGACTGTCGATACCTCATCGGGTGTCGGGTCGAAGCGTCCGCGCGTCGCCCGATCCCCTACCGGAGTCAGCCTTGGACGCATTCCTCCTCTCCTTCGGCGTGATCCTCCTTGCCGAGCTTGGCGACAAGAGCCAGCTCATGGCGCTCGCCTTCGCCGCACGCTACCGCGCCTGGACGGTCCTGCTGGCCGTGACCATCGCGACCCTGATCGTGCACGCCGGCTCCGTCCTGCTCGGGCGCACGTTCGCTCTCGCGCTGCCGACCTCGGCCATCCAGATCGTGGCGGGCGTGGCCTTCTTCGCCTTCGCGGCGTGGACCATCCGCGGCGACGAGCTCGGCGAGTCTGACGAGAGCCGCGCGCGCCGCACCGGGCAGTGGGCGCTCCTGACCATCGGCACGGCCTTCTTCCTGGCGGAGCTGGGCGACAAGACCATGCTCGCGACCATCACCCTCGCGACCACCGAGGAGCCGTGGGGAACCTGGCTCGGATCGACCGTCGGCATGGTCGCCGCCGACGCGATCGCCATCGCGGCCGGGGCGCTGATGGGATCGCGGCTTCCGGAACGGGCGATCAAGCTGTTCGCCGCCGGGGCGTTCGTCGTCTTCGGCGTGCTCCTCATCGCCGAGGGCCTCGGTCTGATCGGCTAGGCGACGGCCTCCTCCGTGGCGGGGTCTGAGCCGCGGATCGTGGCCAGCAGTGCGGCCGCGGCCAGGTAGGACGCGGCCATCACGCCGAACGCGACCGGGTATCCGGCGACGTCGGCAACGAAGCCGATGACGAAGGCCCAGAAGGCGCCAATGCCGAAGGCAAAGGTGAAGTACACCGCGAAGGCCACGTCACGCATCGGCCCTAGCGCCCGATCGGCCAGGTAGGCCTGCAGCACCGGCGACTCGCTGAAGACCGCGGTGCCGAAGGGCAGCAGCAGCGGGACTAGGAGCAGGAGGTTGGCTCCCGCCGCGACGAACGCCACGATCCCGGCCGCCGACAGCAGGTAGTAGGCGATGAGCGTCGGCCGGCGGCCGAATCGGTCCGAGATCACGCCGGCCAGCAGCGGCCCGACGATGGCCCCGACCAGGAGCAGGGCGTAGAGCAGATGCACCGTGTCATCGTCAAAGCCGAGCGGGCCCGACAGGTACAGGACCATGAACGGGGCGACGATGTCCAGTCCTCGTCCTCCGGCCGCGACCAGCGAGGCGGCGAGGATGCGCCGCAGGTCTGCCCGTCCGGCGACCGCCCGCAGGTGCTCTCGGACCGAGCCCGACGCGCGCGCCCGCTCGCGGTAGTCCGCATGGCGCTCGCGCACCACCAGCGCGAGCACGACGCCGATGACCAGCGCCGGGATGCCGAACACGGCGAGCGTCGCCTGCCAGCCGAGGGCGAGCAGCAGGGCACCACCGACGAACGGGACCATGATCGTCCCCACGTTCCCGCCGGCGATGTGGGTGCTGATGGCGAAGCCGCGTCGCTCGGGTCGGAAGAGGTCCGACAGGAGCGCGTTGCCGACCGGGTGCTGCGGGCTGGAACCGATGCGCGCCAGGCTGATCGAGCCGAGCAGCTGGCCGATGGACTGCGACAGGCCTCCGATCAGCAGCCCTGTGCCGAAGACGAGCTGCCCACCGGCCAGCAGCGCCGGCCGGGAGACGTAGCGAGTCAGGAATCCGTAGGCCAGCTGCATGCCGCCACCGACGGCCGTGGTGACCGCGATGAACGTGCCGATGTCGCGCTCGGTGAGGCCGAACTCGACGATCACGATCGGGTAGATGAGCGGCAGCAGCGCCGACTGGGCGTGAATGGCGGCGTGGGCGACGCTGAGGAGGGCGAGCGTCAGCCCGGCACGCGCCGGACTGCTACGATCGAGCGACGATGGCGTCCTCACCAGCGCGCAGCCCTCGGCCCGCGTCGACGACCCGAGGCGCTCCCCGCGAGGAGCCGAGCCTCGAGGCGAGCCTGATCGCCACGGTCGCCCCGCTCATGCGGCACCTTCTGGCCCACGCCCGCCGACGATCGACGTGGACCGAGCTCACCTACCAGCAGTACAACGTGCTGCGCATGATCGACACGATGGGCCCGCAGGCCCAGGCCGACGTCGCGCGCCGGCTGATGGTGACGGCCCCGGTGGTGACCCGACTCGCCTCGACGCTGGCCGATGCCGGCCTGGTCGTGCGGCAGGACGACCCGAACGACCGCCGAGCCGTGCTGCTCGCCTTGACCGTTGCCGGACGCCGTCGCGTCCGCGCCATGCGGCGCGATCTGCTGGAGGCCGCACGTGAGATCCTGGGCCCCATCCCGGAGGAGCGGCGGGCGGCGGTCAGCGCCGCGCTCGAGGAGCTGCAGGTCCTGGTCCCCCAGCACTCACGCCGCCGGTGACGCCGACCCGGCGTCCGGCCGCCGTGCGCCGGGTGCCCGGGCGGACGTGTCCAGCGTGGTGACCCCCAGCGAGCCGCGAGCGCGCGCACCGCGCAATCCCCACGCCACGATTCCGACCGTCGCGATCGAGAGGACGGCGCCCATCTCGAACGCGGCCGGCGCGCCCCAGGCCTCGGCGACCGCGCCCGCGAAGAGTCCGCCGAGTGGTGCGGATCCGGCGAACACGGTCACGTAGAAGCTCATCACGCGACCGCGCAGCGCGTCGCTGACGTTGGCCTGGACCGTCGCGTTGATCGTGTTGATCATCAGCATGCTCGCGTACCCGGCGGCCATGACGAGCGGCACCACGGCCCAGGCCGTGCGGGCCAGGCCGATCGCCACCAGGAGCAGCGAGAACACGGCGCCGCCGATGAGCATCAGCGGGATCGCCCGGCGCTGCCGCATGAAGGCGAGCGTCATCGACCCGGAAAGCGACCCCACGCCCATGGCGGCGAACAGGGCGCCGTAGCCGTCGGCGCCGACGTGGAGGACCTGCTGCGCGAACAGCGGCAGCAGGATCTGGAAGTTGAAGCCGAAGGCCGCGATCCCGCCCAGCAGCACCAGGCACCACAGCACGAGCGGGGTGCGCACCGCGTACCAGAAGCCCTCGCGCAGCGACTCCAGCACGGGCGGGTGTCGCTCCGGCCGCTCCATGCGACGGATCTCGTGCGGGTTCATGAGGACGAGGCCGGCCAGCACCGCGCCGTAGGTGACCGCGTTCGCGGCGAGGTTCACCGCCACGCCGAACTCGTCGGAACCGGTGAGCGAGGCCCCGACCGCGATGATGACGCCGGCCAGCGCCGGTCCGACGACGCGCGCCGAGTTGAACGCCATCGAGTTGAGCGCGATCGCGTTCGGGAGCAGCTCGCGGGGAACGAGGTCGGCCGCGAGCGCCTGGCGGACCGGCATGTCAACCGCGTTCACGAGGCCCAGCCACAGCGCCATGACCAT
>DASTYP010000087.1:0-11417 GCA_035764845.1 Candidatus Limnocylindria bacterium | reverse complement strand
TCCCGCTCCCCGACCTCGCCGATGGCGATGCGGGCATGGCGCAGCGCCCGGTCGTTGTGGTCGGTGACGCGCGGCCACGTGATGGTCGTCGGGTCGATGCCCAGCACGTTGCCGTGGTGCAGGTGGGCGTCGAGCACGGCGGCGGCCAGGTTGTGGGCCGCGCCGACGGCGTACGCATCGCCGGTGAGGTGCAGGTTCACCTCCTGGCGCGGAACCAGCGACGCGCGGCCGGCCCCGGCGGCCCCGCCCTTGACGCCGAATACCGGTCCCAGCGTCGGCTGCCGCAGCGTAACGATCGAGCGCAGCCCCAGGGCGGCGAGGGCGTCCGCCAGGCCGATGGCGGTCGTGGTCTTGCCCTCGCCGAACGGCGTCGGCGTCATGGCGGTGACCAGCACCAGGCGCCCGAGGGGCGCATCGGCCAGGCGGCTCAGGGCGCCCAGCGAGACCTTGGCCAGGAGCCGCCCGTGGAGCTCGACCTCGTCGGGCAGCAAGCCCAGCTCGTCGGCCACGCGGATGATCGGGCGCGGCGCGCGGGCGTCGGGCGAGGGCGCCGTGGGCGCCACGGGAGAGCTGGTCATGCACCGATGCTGGGCCGCGGGGCATCGGCACTGAAGGGTCCGTCAGCCCGTGGCGACCCTGCCTATCGGCCCCGCTCGGATCGTGGCGTCAGCGCGACTTCAGCTCGCGGCGACGCTCGGCGTAGGCGGGGACCGTCACGATTGGCGGGCGCAGGTCGTCACCGATCTCGCGCACCTCGAGGCTGAAGTTCTCCTTGCCGGTGTGAATCAGCTTCATGCCGCGCCCCACCTCGGTCAGCAGCTCGAGCCGGTGCCGCTCCTCCAGCTTGCGGATGGCGCCCTGCAGGATCACGTAGCTCATCTGCGACAGGTTGCCGAGTGGCTGGTTGCGGTGGATCCGTCGCTCGAGATCGACCTGGCCGATGGCCGACAGGCCAGCCGCCTCGAGGATGTCGATCAGCAGCCCGATCTCGACGGCGTAGCCGGTGAAGAACGGCAGCTGCTCGAGCAGGGCGCGGCGCCCCGCGTACTCGCCGGACAGCGGCTGGATGATCCCGGACAGCTCCGGGAAGAAGAGGTTGATCAGCGGCCGTGCCATGAGCTCCGTCACGCGGCCGCCGCCCTCGGCCTGCAGCTTGTCGCCCTCGCGAATCGGTCGCTGGTAGAAGCCCTTGACGTACTGGATGCGGGGCTCGCGCAGCAGCGGCCCGAGCAGCCCGTACACGAAGCGCGGCTGGATGTTGCTGATGTCCGTGTCGATCCACGCCACGATGTCGCCGTCCAGGACATGGAGGCTCTTCCACAGCGCCTCGCCCTTGCCCCGGTACGACCCGGTCTCGGGGAGGATCTCGGGGTGCCGGAACACCGGCACGCCCAGCTCACCCGCGATGTCGACGGTGCGGTCCTCGCTGTCGGAGTCGATGACCACCAGCTGGTCGATGAGCGGCACGCGGTCCATCAGCGCGCCCTTGACCCGCTTGATGACGGTGCCGATGGTCTTCTCCTCGTTGAGCGCCGGCAGCGCCACGCTGATCGTGACGCCGTGGCGCTCCTTGAGCGCGAGGAGCTTGCGGATGTCGGCGAACTCGTGGGCGTGGAAGGTGTTCTCGGCGAACCACTTGTCGACGATGACGGGGAGCGATCGGCTGCGCTCGACGAAGGCATCGGCATGGGCCAGCGTCCCCTCGCTGGCGCGCAGCTCCTCGAAGGTGGCCAGCCCCAGCGACTGCTTGGTCTTGACCACCATGACGGTCGGCTTGGCCTTGCTGGCCACCGCCTCCGCCAGCGTCCCGAACAGGTACCGACCATCCGGTGACGCGTTGGTCGGATGCGCCGATGCGCCCATCACCACCAGCCCGTGGTGCGCGGCCTCCTTGATGATCGCCTGCCTGACCGATGACGCCTCGCGGATCAGGCCGGTCGCGCGGCGCGTGCCCGCGTGCTCGCGGACGAAGGCGTCCAGCGCCGCCTGCTCCCGCTCCACGGCGCGCTCGCCCACGCCCTTGGGCACGACGTGCAGCACCACGATCTTCGCCCCGAAGCGCTTGGCCAGGTCGCGGCTGATGCGCATGGCCAGCTCGGCGTGGGGACCGCCGCGGACCGGGACGAGGATCGACTCCACGTGCTCGAGGCCGCGCTGCTTCACGACCGCGATGTCGCATGGCGATTCGCGCACGACCGCGTCGATGGTCGGCGAGAAGACGGGACGCGGCGCCGGCGGCTCGAGGGCCGGCGACGGCTCGCCCGCCTCGGCCGCCTCGGCCCGGGCCAGCTGGGCGGGGGTGGGCGGACCGCCCCAGCCGAAGATCACCAGGTCGGCCGATTCCTCGCCGACGGCCTCGATCACGCCGTCGGCGGCGTGACGGCCGATGCGGACCAGCGTCCGGAGCTCCACCCCCTCCTCGTCGCCGAAATCGAGGACCCGCTGCAGCAGGCGCCGCTGGGTGCGGGCGTGCGTCGCGCCCTCGGAGAGGCTGACGCCCTCCGGCACCTCGACGATGCCCAGGGCGGTGATCTCGGTCGGCCGCCCGTTGGCGATGCCGGCACCGATGCGGACCAGGTCGCGCGCCGTCCGCGGGTTCGCGAGCGGCAGCAGGATGCGGTAGGGCGCCTTGCGCCGGGCTGCGGCCATCAGGCGGTCCGCTGCTCCGCCAGGGCGCGCATCTCGCGCCAGCGGGCGACCAGGTACGGCTTGAGCTCCTCGAACGTCCGCGCCTGCTCCTCGATCACCCGCTCCGCCTGGTCGGTGGTCATCTCCAGCGTGTCGCTGATGAAGCCCGCCGTGCGGCCGAAATACAGTGGCGTCAGCGCGGCAAGCAGCCGCTCGCGATCGGTCCCCGGGCGATGGAAGGCCACGAGCGCGTCGTACAGGCAGCGCACCCACAGCTCGGCGCTGAAGTGGAAGTCGGCCGGCTCGCCGCCGTAGTCGATGGTCATCACCCGTTCCAGCTGCTCCGGCGCCAGCATCTCCGACCAGACGTCGCGCTGGGTCAGGCGCGCGCCCTCGAGGTTGTCGATCAGCTTGGCGTGGTTGACCGCGATCTCCTCCGGGCTGATGACCCGCTCGAAGCCGTACTCCGGGATCGGGTGCGAGCCGCGGACCCGGAGCCATCGGTCTTCGTAGTGGCCGGCCAGGTTGAACAGCGTGCCGACGACCTGCCGGAACATCGGCCCCAGGTCGGAGGCCGGATCCTTGGCGTCGTGGATCTTCGCGCCCAGCCGCGCCTGGCAGACCGCGAAGCCCTCGTTGATGGCCGAGTGCGTCATCCAGATGTCGATCCCGAAGCGCGCGGTCAGCTCGTCGAACGTGTCGAGCTCCAGGTAGCGCTGCACCAGGTCGCCGGAGACCGCGAAGTCACCGCCGATGGGCTGGCGAATGCGGGCCCCGTACAGCGCCCGCGTCAGGGGGTAGCTGATGTTGTTGGTGATGGTGCCGTCGTACTTGTAGCGCGCATACATCGGCGCCACGAAGTCGTAGCCACCCTTGAGGATCGGTCCCGCCAGCAGCTCGACCCACTCCGGCACGATCGACCGCAGGTCCGAGTCGACCATGACCATGGCCTTCACCTTGAGCTCGCGCGCCACCTCGAACAGCGCCCGCACCGCGGTGCCCTTCCCGCTGGTGCCCTGGTAGGTGAAGCTCACCCGCTGCAGCTTGTGCTTGGGGCTGACCAGGATCACCTGCTCGAGGTAGTCGGGGCTCTCGGTGCTGACCACGACGCGCGGCGTATCGTCGGGCGAGCCGCCGTCGGAGTTCACCAGGATCGGCTTGAGCTCCGGGAAGTACTGGACCATGCCGGCCGTCGCGGCGCGGACCACGTAGCCGATCGTCTCGGCGTTGCTGAACGACGGGATGCCGACCATCAGGTCGGCCGTCCCGACGCGCCGGACCTCGGCGAGCGCGTCGTCGTCCAGGGCGGACGCGGCCGGGGCGGTGGTCGGGGGGTCGGACGTCAGGACGAGCCTCCTCGCTGGTTCACATCGGCGTGTCCGCTCGGGGCGCAAAGGGTAGCACGCGAAGGCCGATGGACCGCAGGTCGCGACGGATCGCGACCAACGCGCCGGAGCCCCGCGACGCGCGCCGCAATGGCGATACATCGCGGCTCCGGGAGCGCGAGGGTGACCGTTCGCCACGCCTCCAGCGCCCCGATCACGATCGATCGCGAGGGGCGTTCCGGAGCGGTCCGCTGTGCGAAACGGTCGCGATCCGTCGTGACGCCGTGGCGTCAGTCCCGGATTCGGCGAATCCGCTCGCCCCGCCCGAAGCCCACGATCCGCCCGACCATGCCCTTCGGCGCCTCGACGCGGGTCGAGAGCTTCAGCCAGTCGTCGTTGCGCTCGCCGGGGTGGTACCGCGAGTTCTGGTGCTTGGCCAGGTAGTGCGTGAAGCCGTTGGCGCGCCACGCGGTCAGCCAGCCGGCGACGGGCAGCTTCACCAGCGGGCTGAGCCGGGCCTGGACTCCCTCGTCGATCACCGATTCGAGCAGCCGGCGTCGCTCCTGGAACGGCACGTCGGTCAGGTCCTGGCCGTCGATCTCGAGCAGGTCGACCGCCACGAAGGCGCGGCGACGCTCCAGCTCCAGGGGATCCGGCATCTCGTCGGCGAGTCCCTCCGCCTCGAGGGTCTCGGCCCAGGCGCGCGCCGGGCTGCCGTCACCCACGAACGGCTGGGCCGTCCACACCCCGTCGACCACGGCGTCGTCGGAGAGAACGGCCGTGGCCAGCAGTTGCCTGACCTCCGGGAAGCGGTCGTCGGCTGGTCGCGCCAGCTCGTCGCTCAGCTGGACCACGCCACCACGGCAGCGGGCGATGAGCCGCTCACCGGGCCACATGGGCTCGAACAGCCACTCCACGCTGAGGACCTCGGCGCGCGCCTCCGTGGGACGCTGCGGGAAGATCGGCGGTCCCATCCGCCTAGCGTACCGCCGGCCGACCCGTGGGGTTCACCGCCGGCGGCGTCCGATCCAGCGTCAGCCCGCGTCGTAGAGGCTGAGCTCGCCCTCCTCGACCTCGGCGCCGACCTCGGCCTTGATCGCCTCCCAGGCGTCGAGGTCCCATTCGCCGACGAAGGTGATGGCCGTGCCCTCACGCCCCGCCCGGCCGGTGCGGCCGATGCGGTGCACGTAGGTGTCCGCGTCCTCGGGGATGTCGAACGACAGCACGTACGGCAGGTCGGTGATGTCGAGGCCGCGCGCGGCGACGTTGGTGGCGACCAGGAACTGGATCTTCCCCGCCTTGAAGGCGGCGAGGGTGCGGTCGCGCTCCCGCTGCGAGAGGCCACCGTGCAGCGCCGCGACGTTCTTGCCGCGTCGCGCCAGCGTGGCGGCCAGCCGGTCCACCCCGATCTGGGTGTGGCGGAAGACGAGCAGCCGATCGAACCCGAACCGCTCGGCCAGCTCGACGAGCGCCGCGACCTTGTCCTGCTCGGCCACGAAGAAGACCAGCTGGCGGACGGTCTCGACCGTCTTCATCTCCGGTCTGACGGTGACGTGGGTGGCGTCGCGCTTCATGAATCGGTCGCAGATGCGCAGGATGGCGTACGGCATGGTGGCGCTGAACAGCGCGGTCTGCCGCTGGCGGGGGCAGCGCGACAGGATCGTCTCGACGTCGACGATGAACCCCATGTCGAGCATGCGGTCCGCCTCGTCGAGGATCACGGTGTGAACGCGGTCGAGCCGCAGCTCGCCGCGCCGGATCAAGTCCAGGACGCGCCCCGGCGTGCCGACGACGACCGGCGTGCCGCGTCGCAGCGCCTCGATCTGGCGGTCCATGGACGAGCCGCCGTAGATGGCCACGGTGCGGACGCCGCGGAACTGGCCGATGCGCGCCACCTCGTCGGCCACCTGCACGCACAGCTCGCGCGTCGGCGTCAGGACCAGCGCCTGGACGTGGTCGGCGGACGGATCGGTCTTCTCGATGATCGGGATGCCGAAGGCGGCCGTCTTGCCGGTGCCGGTCTGGGCCTGGCCGATGAGGTCGTCACCGCGTCGCAGGGGAGGAATGGCGCGCGCCTGGACCTCGGTCGGGGTGCGGTAGCCCATGCGCTCCAGCGACCGGGCGATGGTGGCGGGAACCTCGATGTCGCCGAATCGATAGGCCGATGCCGCCGCGATGACCGCGGCCTCCAGGTCGCCGGGAGCGTCGAGCGTCTCGGTCGAGGCAGGGCTGGAGCCGTGGGCCTCCGTCGCGCCGCGCGATGGGCGGCGGCGGGGACGTGGGCGAGAAGGAGCGGGATCGGGCAAACGGGACCTCAGGAGGGACACCACAAGCGGGGGTGGGGCGTTCGATCGTACCACGCCGGCTTGACACGGGTGCGAAGATGAGACTCTGTCTCGTCTGTAGCGAAGGAACACCCGACCGATGCCGCTGGCCGCCGCGCTGGTCTCCGCGAGCGCGTTCATCTCCGCCCTGGCGGGCGGCTTCCTGGCGTTGCGCGCGGTCGCGCACGTCGGCCCGCTGATCGCGTTCGGGGCCGGGATCCGCATCGGCGCCGCGTACTTCGACCTGATCCCCGAGAGCGTGGAGCACCTCGGCGGCTCGATGGACGCGGCGATGATCGCGACGGCCATCGGCTTCCTGGCGTTCTACGCCATCGAGAAGCTGACCACCATCCACGTGGGCCACGAGGCGGCCAGCGAGCTCGACCACGGCGGGATCGGGCACCGCCACATCGGCTTCGTCGGCGCGGCGGGCATGAGCTTCCACAGCCTGCTCGACGGCGTCGCCCTCGCGGCGGGCCTCACCGTCGGCGGCCCGCTGGCACTGGTGATCGCGGTCGTGGTCGTGGTGCACCGCTTCAGCGACGGCATCGGCATCGTCAGCTTCCTGATCGCCAGCCACACGTCGCCGGCCCTCATCTACCGCTGGGTCGCGCTGGTGGCCGTCGCCCCGGTGGTCGGCGTGGTCTTCGGGCTCCTGATCCCCGTCCCGGAGGTCGTCCTCGGGGCGATGCTCGGAGTCTTCGCGGGCTTCTTCCTGTACATCGGTGCCGCCGAGCTGCTGCCGGAGGCCCACCGCAGCGACCGTTCCAGCCGCGTCGTGCTGGCGACCCTGGCCGGCGTGGTCGCGATCTACCTGCTCTCCGTCTTCGCCGGCGCGGTGGGTGCCCATTGAGCTCGTCGTCGGTGGCCGAGCGGCTGCACGAGTCGGGCGAGCGCGTCACGCGCCAGCGACTGCTGATCGCCGACGCCCTCGAAGCCAGCGGCCGGCAGCTCTCGGCGCAGGAGCTGTACGAACAGCTGCGGCGGCGCCACCGCGGCATCGGACGGGCCACCGTGTTCCGCACCCTCGAGGCCCTGGTGACGGCCGGCGTCGCGCGGCGGCTGGAGCAGGGCGGCAACGCCCACCTGTTCGTGGCCTGTGCGCCGAGCCACCACCACCACCTCGCCTGCACGCGCTGCGGACGGGTCGAGGAAATCGACGAGGGCTACGTGCGGCCCGTGGCCGACCGGCTGGCGGCCGACCTCGGCTTCCGGATCGATGACGCGCGCCTGGACTTCTACGGCCTGTGCGCCGCGTGCGCCGCCGCCGAGGAACGCCCTTCAGCGGGCTGAGGCCGCGACCCGGTCCTCGGAGGTGACGCTGCGGCCGGTGGCCTGGCCGTCGGCGTAGCCGTGCGGGTGGGCCTGGCGCCAGGTCCAGGCGTCGGCGAGCATCTGCTCCAGCGTCGAGTGTCTCGGCTGCCAGCCGAGTTCGCGGCGCGCCCGCCGCGACGACGCGACCAGGACCGGCGGGTCCCCACTGCGGCGCTTCAGGACGCGGGCCGGGATGGCGCGGCCGGTCACTTTGCGGGCGGCCTCGACCACCTCCCGGACGCTGAAGCCGGCGGCCGAGCCCAGGTTGTAGATCTCGAGCGACGGCTCCGAGTCGGCGGTGGCCTCCAGGGCCAGCAGGTGCGCCTCGGCCAGGTCGCGGACGTGGACGAAGTCGCGGATGCAGGTGCCGTCGGGCGTCGGATAGTCCTGCCCGAAGATCTGGACGTGGCTCGCCTCCCCGGCCGCCACGCGCAGGACCAGGGGGATGAGGTGCGTCTCGGGGTCGTGGTCCTCGCCGTTGCGCTCGGTGGCACCGGCGACGTTGAAGTAGCGCAGGCTGATGGCGCGGAAGTCGTGCGCGGCGGCGAACCAGCGCATGGCGCCCTCGAAGGCCAGCTTCGTCTCCCCGTAGGGGTTGATGGGCTGGGTCCGGTCCGCCTCGGCGATGGGGACGCGGCGCGGCTCTCCATAGACCGCGGCGCTCGAGCTGTAGACCAGTCGCGTGACGCCGGTGGCATTCATGGCGTCGAGCAGGGTGACGCCGCCCGCCACGTTGGTGCGGTAGTACAGGCCCGGGTCGCTCATCGACTCGCCGACCAGCGACCGCGCGGCGCAATGCAGCACCGCGTCCACCCCATCGCCCAGGAGCGCCTCGAGGCGGACGCGGTCGCCGATGTCGCCGACCACCAGCCGGACGCCGTCCGGAACGGCGGCGGCATGGCCGCTGGTCAGGTTGTCGTACACGACGACCTCGTGGCCGGCATCGACGAAGCGCTCCACGCTCGTCGAGCCGACGTACCCGGCACCACCGACCACGAGGATCTTCAATCCATCCCTCCCTCAGCTCGCCGCGCCGGCGGGCGTCGGCTCGGCGGTCGCCTGGCGCGCCAGCGCGCCGCTGAGGACGGTCGTGACCCGTGTGGCGCCAGCCTCCAGGGCCTCGCGCAGCTGGTCCGCGCTCCGGAAGCGGCCGGCGGCCTTGACGCCGATGCGCGGGCCGACGCTGTCACGCAGCAGCCGGGTGCGCTGCACGGCGGCCGCCGCGGAGGATGTCCCCGTGCCGGTCACGACGTAATCGGCACCGGCGCGCTCCGCCAGGCGGCACGCCTGACGCAGCAGGTCCTCGCCCATCGCCTCGGGCTCCACGATGACACCGGCCGCCGCGAGGGCCGAGTGCGCCATGTCGACCACGGCGAGCATGTCGTTGAAGACCGTCTCCTCGTCGCCGGACACCAGCGCGCCGCCGTTCAGGACGAAGTCGATCTGGCCGGCGCCCTGCTCCAGCGCCTTCGATGCCTCGAACGCCTTCACGCTCAGCAGCTGCCCGCCGTGCGGGAAGCCCACGACGGTGCCCAGCGTCACTCGCGAGCGGCCGAGCGCTCGCTTGGCAGCCTTGACCAGCCAGGGGCTGACCGTCAGCCCCGAAAGCTCGTGCTCGGTGGCCAGCGCCACGGCGGCGTCGAGGTCAGCGAGCGATGCGTTCGGCCGGGTGAGCCGGTGCTCGAGGCGAACGGCGCGACGCACGCTGGAGGCCATGGAAAGCGCGTTCCCTCCGCTCGGTGCGTGATGTGCGAGATGAGTGCCTGGGAGAAGGGCCTGGACGGCCGATTGTAGCAGCGCGACCTCGGCTGTCAGCCCTCCGGGCCCGGTTCCCCAGCGTCCCGGTGGTGCACGGTGTCACCGCCGGTCACCCACGCCCGCGCCATCTCCAGCAGCACGTCGCGCCGGTTGAGCGCCGGGTCGTCGAGGACGGCCTCGACCAGCCGGTCCAGCAGGCGGCCCATCGGCGGCCCGGGGGCCATCCGGATCTCGCGCTGCAGGTCGTGGCCATCGATGGCGAGGTGCCACGACGACATCGGCGCCTCGCGCTGCTCCTCGACCCGACGACGGAGCTCGTCCAGCCCGCCGACCGCCGGCTCGTCGGCGCCGGAGGCGACGTCATCGGCGACGCGCAGCGCGAAGAGGTCCGCCAGCCGATCCGGGCCGACGCGCTTGATGAAGCGGCGCACGGCGGCATCGGTCCAGGCCGGCTCGTAGGCGAACATGTGGTGCCGCACCACCTCGCGGACGCGAGCCACCTCCGGCGCGGCGAAGCGCAGCCGTCGCATCACCCCCTCCGCCATACCCGCGCCGACCACCTCGTGACCGATGAAGTGGCCGTCGGACAGCGTGGTCGCCTTGCCGAGGTCGTGGAGCAGGCCCGCCAGGCGCAGGATCGGGTCATGGGCCGGCAGCGCATCGGCCGTCCGCAGCGAGTGGTCGAGCGCATCGCCGGGGATCGGCTTGCCCTGCGGAATGCCGCGCAGCGCAGCCAGCTCAGGGAGGAGGACCGGGAGGATCCCGAGGCCCTCCCAGCGCCCGAACGCGACGCTCGGCCGGATGCCGGGATCGGCCAGGAGCCGGCGCAGCTCGTCCCGCACGCGTTCGGCCGACAGCGAGGCGGTGCTCGGGGCCGCGGCGCGCAGGCCCTCGTCGGTCGCCGGGTCGATGGCGAAGCCGAAGCGCAGGGCGAAGCGCACCGTGCGCAGCACGCGCAGCGCGTCCTCGGCGAACCGGTCCGCCGGATCGCCCACGGTGCGGATGCGACCGGTCCGCAGGTCCTCCAGCCCGCCGTGCGGATCCACCAGCCGGCCGGTCGTGGCCCCGGGGGCATCCGGTAGCCAGGCGACCGCGTTGACGGTGACGTCCCGTCGCGCGAGGTCGTCGTGCAGCGAGCGATGGAAGACGACCTCGTCGGGTCGACGCCGGTCGGCGTAGCCGGACTCGCTGCGGTAGGTCGTGATCTCGACGTGGTCGGCGCCGGGCAGCGTCACCGTGCCGAAGCGGTTCTCCCAGCTCGAGCCGGGAAAGAGGGCGCTCACCTCCTCCGGCCGGGCAGAGGTCGCGATGTCCCAGTCCTCGGGCCGCTCGCCGCGCAGGAGGTCGCGCAGCGATCCGCCCACCAGCACCGCCTCGTGGCCCGCTGCCGTCAGCGCGCCGAGCGCCGTGCGCGGCGCGTCGGGCAGGTCGGGGATGGCGAAGGCGGCCCCGTCGATCAGGACGGGTTCGGCGCCGGGTCGCCCAGGAACAGGTAGTTGCGCCACGCGTCGTTCCGATCGTCGGCCAGGTAGGTGCCGAACAGGTAGCGCAGGTCGGCCCGCGGTGCGCGCGGCTCGCGCAGGAGGTGCATGCGCGCCTCGGCGACCGTCTTGCCACCCTTGCGGTGGTTGCACGGCCGGCAGGCGGCGACCAGGTTCTCCCACTCGTGGCGGCCGCCACGGTGCTTCGGCACCACGTGGTCGATGGTCAGCTCGCGACTGACCACGCCGCAGTACTGGCAGGTGTGCCGGTCGCGGCTGAACACCTCGCGACGGCTCAGACGCACCCGCGGCTGCGGCCGCTTGACGTGGTACTGGAGACGGATGACCGACGGCGCGGGAATGGCCGAGGTCGGCGTGCGGATGACCTGGTGGTTCCGCGCCAGCAGCTCCGCCTTGGAGGCCCCGAGCAGGCGGAAGGCGCGCCTGATGTCGCAGACGTTGAGCGGTTCGTAGTTCTGGTTCAGGACCAGCACCGGAGCGTTGATCATCGGGCGTGCCTCAGTCGCGATGATAGCAACTGGCGAGCGTGGTTCCCGATCGGCGCAAGGGAGCCGGACCGATGCGCC
>DASTYP010000086.1:0-10508 GCA_035764845.1 Candidatus Limnocylindria bacterium | reverse complement strand
GCGCCGCGGATCGCGCCGATCAGCGAGACGATCCTCCGCCTGCCTCCACGCCAGGCAGCACCACCGCCACCCGCTCAACCCCCGGAGCAGCAGGTTGCGGCAGCGCCGGAGTCGCCCGAGGTCGCGGCCCGTCGCGCGCAGCTGGATCTCCTTGGCCTCGGTGACCCCGGCGAGGGGCCGGTCGCACCAGAGCGGCCGGCGGTGCTCCCCTATCGCTCACGCGGCGCCGCCGCGCTCCCGCCGGCCTCGGCTGGAGGGTTCTGGGAGGCATCGGCCCGCGAGGTGGCCGGCGCCATCGGTGGCCAGATCGGCGTCCAGAGCTGCGGGCAGTGCGGCCTGTCGCTCTCGGCGAACGCCCGATTCTGCCGGCGGTGCGGCGCGCGTCAGGCGCAATCGGCCTGAGTCGCAACTCGGGACAGCACTCGACCCGACTTCCAGACCGCCACGATTCCCGACGTTGGAGCACGCGGCGACGCCGAAGGGTGGCGAGCCAGCCACATTCCCGAATGGCGGGCAGCGACGTAGGCACAAGGCGAGCCGGGTCGTCAGGTACCGAAAGAGCGGGAAAGCGGGGCTCTTCCTGCCCGGCAGCCGGGAATCTGACGACCGCGATCGCCGGCCAACCGATCAGCCGCCCGAGCGGCGGGAACTTCAATGGGTTTCGGCCCGCCGCCGAGCGATGGTCAGGCGGCGTCGCCCTTGGGCGCCGACGACGACTTCCGTGCCGCATCGGCTCCACCCGTCGACGAAGCGGCCGACGAGGACCCTCCGCCATCGGACGAGGACGACGAGGAGGACGAGGACGACGCCTCGGCGCTCGTGGACGATGGCACTGAACCGGTCACGGCCTTCGAGCTGCCGTTCCTCGAGTCGGTCGAGTAGAAGCCGGGCCCCTTGAAGATGATGCCGGCCGGATAGAGGACGCGACGCAGCTCACCACCGCAGCGCTCGCAGACGGACGGCCCGTCCTCGAGCATGGAGTGGATGACTTCGGTGATCGTGCCGCAGGAGCGGCACTGGTAGTCGTAGGTCGGCACGGCTCACGGATCATGGCAAAGCCGGCGGTGCCGCGCAACGCGGGCCCCCGCCGGCCGGAAGACGATCACCGCGCGGCGCGCGGTTCGCCGATGGCGGTTCAGGCCTGTGAGGTGCGCGCCCCGAGCCGCGCCCACCATGGCTTGGCCTTGGCTGTCGCCGGTGCCCTGGACTCGACGGCGCGGTTCGGCTGCGAGACGAGACGAGCGACCCGATGAAGGTCGTCCGCCACCTTCTCCTTCGGGAACTTGGTGACCAGCGGCCGACCCTCGTTCGAGGCGATGACCGCCTTGGGCCCGTTGCTCACCACCGTGGCGGAGATGGGCAGGCCCAGCGAGCTCGACATGTCCTCCAGGCGGATGCCGTGGTTGGCGCGGTTCACGATGACGCGCACGTTGCCGCCGAGACCGAGCTCGCGGGCCAGCTCCAGGAACTGCGAGCTGTTGCGAAGCGCACCGACCTCGGGCGTGACGACGAGGAAGATCTCGCTGGCCACCGCGAGCATCGCCATGGTGCGGTCGTCGTACCCCGGATGGTTGTCGATGATCACGTAGGAGTGGTGGTTCCGCGCCCAACGCAGCGCGGCGAGCAGGAGGTCGACCGTGACCCGCTCGGACTCCGCTGGATCGGTCCCCCACGTCAGGACGCGGACGCCGGTCTCGGTATGGATGCTCACGGCCTGGTCGAAGGCCGTATCGGTCCAGTCCTCCGGCGCACTGTCCGCGAGGTCCGCGAGCCCCAGCCGATACGGCACGTCGAGCACGGAGGTCACGTTGCCGACGCCGACGTCGGCGTCGAAGAGCAGGACCTCGGCGCGGGTCTGCTGACGGAGCGCGACGGCCATGTTGACCGCCACGGTCGTCTTGCCGACGCCGCCCTTCGGGGCGAAGACGCTGACGACGTGGCCCTCGCCGGCGATCGGCGCCGACGCCAGGCCGTCGCCCGCCCACGCGCCCGACTCGGACGGTAGATGGTTGCCGGAGCGGATCAGCAGCGCCTGGAGCCGGAAGACGAGCGCATCGCCGGGCAGCGGCTTCAGCGCCACCTCCACGTTCGTGCCGCCGACGCCGGATGGCAGCTCGGTGGTCTCGCCGACCAGCAGCAGCATCGGCGTGTGGGCTTCGGCGAGCGTGCGATGGATGGTCACCACCCGCTCCGCGGGCAGGTCGCAGTCGATGACGGCGAGGTCGGGGCGCGACCCGTCGGCCGCGAGCTCACGCAGCGGCAGGAAGCCGGCGCGGGTCAGGGCCTCGGCATACGAGTCGACTTCGCCGTCGACGGCGAGCAGGGTGGTAGGTCGCTCCATGGCCTTCCTTCAGCGGTGGAGTACGGAGGTACGGTGACGGACTGCACCAGTCTCCCGACGACCACGGCGAGCGGCAATGGGACTGCGGCCCAGCGTCCCCCGCCCGAAAGTACTGCCCGGCTCGGAGCGCCTCAGCCGCGGACCATGCGCATGCCGCACTTCGGGCAATAGAACGCCCCGGCGCTCCCTGCCTCGAAGCCGCAGTGCGCGCACACCAGGCCGGATCGGCCGCCGATGGAGGGGAGGCGCGCCTGCTCGGCCTCGCCCAGGCTGTATCCCGACGCCAGCACCTGCTGGTACAGGCCCGAGAGCAACCGCTGACCGATGCGGTCGGTGTCGCCACGCAGTCCCTTGCCGCCCCACCCGAGCACCGCCCGGACGATGAGCTCACCGGAGAGCTCGTCCCAGTGCGAGGCGAGGCCGCCGACGATGGCGTTGTACTCCGGGTAGCCGCTGGTATCGGTGTCGCCGTGCAGCAGGCCGCAGTAGAAGGTGTCGACCGTCATGTCGAGGGCGTCGGTCATCTCCAGCACGTACAGCCCGTGGCGGGCGATCGGCCCGACCTCGCGCCGCGCTAGGACCCACTGCTGCACCTCGTTGAATCGCTCCAGCGCCGGCGAGGCGTCGGCGTACTCCAGGGGCAGCGGGGCGATGACTTCGACCGGCGTCTGGCTCAGCGGCTCGACGATGCCCGGGATGGCGGAGGCGACGCGAGGATCCGCGGGGAGTCGCAGCCCGTCGCTCGACCGCGCCACGAACGAGAGGCGCAGCGAGTACTCCTGCGCGGTGATCTCCTCGTGGACCGGGGTCGGGGGCGGCGGCGGAGCCGCGTCCTGCTTCTTGCGCCTCAGGAAGGACATCGGGGCGTTGGCCTCTCGGTGGTGACAGCGCGGCCGATTCTACCAGCGGCCCAGCGGTCGCCCGCCATGGCCCATTGGGGGCATCCGCTGAGACCGCTCACACGTCGCCCAGCTGCGTGCGCTCCGCCTCGAGGGCGCGCAGCCGCTCGCGCTCGCGATCGACGACGGCCGCCGGGGCGCGTTCGACGAACGACGCGTTGCCCAGCAGCTGGCGGACGCGCTCGATGTTCGCGTCGAGCTCCGCTGCCCGCACGCGGCGACGGTCCGCGACGTCGCCGGATGGCGGCTGGACCTCGAGCCATGCGGCGCCGAGCGGTCCGGTCGCGACCAGCGGGGGCGGCGCTGCCTCGGGGTCGAGCTTGATCGGCCGGACACGCGCCAGGGCCTCCACGTACCGGGTGCCGCCGTGGAGGACGTCACTGGCGCCGGCATCGGCCGGCGCGATGGTGAGCGGCAGCCAGGTCCCGGCCGGGACCCCGGCCTCCATGCGCAGGTTCCGGACGCCGCGCACCAGCGTCGCGAGGCCGTCGAAGGCCGCCTCGGCCTCGCGGTCGCGCGCCGGAGGGACGGGCCACGGCGCCGCGATGAGCAGTGGCTCGTCACCCGCGGCGGCGGGCGATGCCTCCCGCAGCGCCTGCCAGATCTCCTCGGTGACGAACGGCATCAGCGGATGGAGGAGACGCAGGAGGACGGCGAGCGACTCGGCGGCCGAGGACCACGTCGCCGCGCGCTCGGCGTCGGTCGCGTCCTCGCGGCGCAGATCCACCTTGACCGCCTCCAGGAACCAATCGCAGTAGTCCGACCACGCCACCTCGTAGACCGTCGCGGCGTAGCCACCCAGGTCCAGGGCGTCCAGCTGGCGCGTGGCGCGCTCCGTCGCGTCGGCCAGGCGCGACCGGATCCAGCGCACCGGCAGGCTCGGGGAGGTCGAGATCCCGTCGGACGGCTCCGACCGGGGCGGACGGTTGGCCAGGACGAAGCGCGCGGCGTTCCACAGCTTGTTGGTGAAGTTGCGCCCGCCGTCGAGCTTCGCGGCGGTCAGGCGCTGGTCGGCACCGGGCGTGGTGCCGTTGACGAGCGCGAACCGCAGCGCATCGGCCCCGATCTCGTCCACCGTCTCGAGCGGGTCGACGACGTTGCCCTTGGTCTTACTCATCTTCTGGCCGTACGGGTCCCGGATCATGCCCGAGAGGTAGACCGTGTGGAACGGCTCGGTATCGGTGCAGAAGAGGCCGAGCATCATCATCCGCGCCACCCAGAAGAAGAGGATGTCGTACGCGGTCTCCATGACGCTGGTCGGGTAGAAGCGCTGCAGGTCCGGGGTCTGATCCGGCCAGCCGAGGGTCGAGAACGGCCACAGCCCCGAGCTGAACCAGGTGTCGAAGATGTCGGTCTCCTGCCGCAGCTCCGATGCCGGCCGCCCGCACTCGGCGCACGCGTCCGGCCCGTCGGCCGCGTCGCTGATGGTGATGTGGTCGTCGGGGCAGTACCACGCCGGGATCCGGTGGCCCCACCAGAGCTGTCGCCCGACCGCCCAGTCGTGGATGTTCTCCATCCAGTGCGCGTACACCTTCTCGAAGTGCGACGGCACGATCCGCGTCCGGCCCTCCCTGACCGATGCGAGCGCCCGCTCCGCCAGCGGCTTGACGCGCACGAACCACTGCACCGACAGCCGCGGCTCGATGACCGTGCCGCACCGGTCGCAGTGCCCGACGACCATCTGGTGCGCCTGCTCCCCCACCAGGTCGCCCAAGGCGTCCAGCCGCGCGAGGATCTCCTTCCGCGCCGCGTACCGATCCATGCCGGCGAAGTCGTCGCCGGCTTCGTTCACCCGCGCGTGCTCGTCCAGGACGGTGATGGCCGGCAGCCCGTGGCGCTTGGCGAGCTCGTAGTCGTCGGCATCGTGCGCCGGCGTGATCTTCACGGCGCCCGTTCCGAATCCGCGCTCGACGTGCTCGTCGGCCACGATCGGCAGGCGACGGCCGAGGAACGGCAGGACCGCGTGGCGGCCGACCAGCGCGGCGTAGCGCTCGTCCTCGGGATGGACGGCGACCGCCGTGTCGCCGAGCAGCGTCTCCGGCCGCGTGGTGGCCACCGTGACCCAGGCGTCGGGGTCCGGGAGGCCGTCCGGGCGCTCCAGGTGGTAGCGGATCATCCAGAGCGTGCCGGCCTCGTCACGGTGCACGTTCTCGAGGTCGCTGATGGTGGTCAGGCAGCGTGGGCACCAGTTGACCAGGGCCTCGCCACGGTAGACGAGGCCGGCATCCCAGAGCCGCTTGAACGCGACGCGCACGGCGCGGGCGCTGCCTTCGTCCATGGTGAAGCGCTCCCGGCTCCAATCGGCGCTGGCCCCCAGCCGCCGGTGCTGGGTGCCGATGACCCCGCGCGTCTCGGCCATGAACTGCCACATGCGCTCCAGGTAGCGCTCGCGGCCCAGCGAGGCCCGGCTCTCCCCCTCCTCGGCCAGGATCCGATCCAGGACGAACTGCGCGGCGATGCTGGCGTGATCGACGCCGGGCAGCCACAGGGTGTCGTCACCCCGCATGCGGTGGTAGCGGATGAGCGTGTCCTCGACCGTGGTGCGCGCGGCATGGCCGAGGTGCAGCGCGCCGGTCACGTTCGGCGGCGGCTGGATGATGACGAACGGCTCGGCGCCGGCCGGGGGGGTTTCTGCCGGCCGGAAGGCATCGGCCGCCATCCAGCGCTCGTAGATCGCCGGCTCGACGGCGGCGGCGTCGTAGCGCGGGGGAAGCTCACGCGTCGTCGTCATCGGTCGCCCTCCTGCATCGGTCCTGCTCGAACACACGAACGACCCGCTCGTCGAAGGACGAACGGGTCGTGGTACCACCTTCGTTCGCGGTCCCGGTTCGGGACCGCCTCTCATCCGCGATATCGGGCGGACCCGTCCGGCTCGCGTGCGACCTTCCCCCTCTCGCATCCGGTCGGGCTCTCAGCCTGCGACCCGACCTCTCTGCCGGCCGATGGAGGGGTACTCCTCACGGTCCTCGCCGTGCGCCGAGTCTAGCACCCGGCACCAGCGAGCTCCATGACCTCAGCGGGCGCGGTCGAGCGTCACCGCCAGGGTGCCATCGGCGCGGCGCTCCACCTTCGCGCCGTCGCCCTCCAGGCCGGAGATCGCGGCGGCCACGTCCACGCTCGGTCGATGCGTGGTGCGGAAGATGAACTCGCCGCTCGAGCCGAGGCTCAGCGCGACCCCGTCGATGCCGCTCACGCCGGCCAGGCTCTGGCGGAACCCGGTGATGGCGCCGAAGCTTCCCAGGCCCTTCACGACGACGTCCGTGGTCATCGGCTCGCCGGATTCCGTCGCGCTCGTCGGTTCGGCGGGTGCCGCGGTCGCCGGCTCCAGCTCGGCATCGAGCTCGGCAAGGCGGCCCGCCAGGACCTCCTCCTCGGCCGGATGGATCTCGGTCGTCTCGGCCGTCGGGGTCGTCGAGGTCCCGTTGGTCGCGGGCTCGGCCACGGTTGGGGCAGCCGGTGTCGCCGGCTCGGCCGGCGCCGCGGCCGTTGGTTCGACCGGCGGGGCCGTGGACTCGGTCCGTGCCACCGGCGGCGCCGCGGTGACGGTCAGGGCCGGAGGCTTCGGCATGCGCTTCGCGGCGGCCGCGAACGCGGCCGGATCGTGGATGTCGTTGAGCTGTCGGTGGTAGGCCTCGATCTCGCGTTCGTACTCGGCAACGCGCTCGCGCAGTGCCTTCGCCTCCGCCTCGCTTCGGCGGGTCTCGGCCGCCAGCTGCTCCTCGAGCTGGCTCCGGCGAGCCGCGACGCGAGACTCGGCCTCGCGACGGATGCGGTCCGCTTCCGCGGTCGCCCACTCGCCGACCGCGGCGACGTCCGTTTCGGCACGCTCGCGCAGCTCGCCGCGACGTCGCTCGGCGACCTCCTCCAGCTGTTTGACCGCCGCATCGGCCTGCGCCCGCAGGTCGGCGAGGCCGGCGTCGCGTGCCTCCTCCGCCACGCCGCGCATGGCGTCGACGAGGTCGCGGAGGAAGGCCTCCGGTGCCTCGCCGGCTCCGGCCGCCGGGCCTGCCCCGTTGGTGGGCGCCGGCACCCCGGACGTTGCGGGTTCGGCGGCGGCGATCGGCTCGCCCGTCGCCATGGTGCCTGCTGCCGGCTCGGTCGCCGGCGCGTTCGTGTCCGTTGCGGCGGCGAGAGCCTCGGTGGTGCCAGCGGACCCGGGCTCGGCCGGCACAGGCGCGTCGGCCGGCGCGGACTCGGTGGTGACGGTCGGCGCGCTCGCGTCGGAGGTCGGTTCGCTCGCCGGCTCGGCCTCCTCGTGATCCGATGACCAGGGGAGGCGGAACCCGGGGCGACGCTGGTTGGCGGTCATCGGTGTTCCCTTCCTCGCGCGTTCCGACGCCAGCGGCGGTGGTGCGCGCTGTCCACATCCTACCGAGGCGGGTGGGCACGTTCGCAGCGACCGGAAGTACCGGCCGGGATCGGGACCCGGGTACCCCCGCATCGGTTGGTACCATGCCGGCCATGCCCGCCTTCCCCGACCTCCCCGACTCGGTCGAGACGGTCCTGCGCATCGGCCTGATCGCCCTCGTCGCGCTGGCCGCGTTCGTCGGCGTGCGGTTCGCGATTCAGGTGGCGGTGCGCCACCTCCTGGAACGTCGGAGCGCGGAGGGCGGCGGCGAGAGTGACACGCCGGTCGAGCTCGAGCGGCGGATGAACACCGTCGGTCGCCTGTTGGTGCGCGTCGCCGGCGCCATCGTGGCCGTGATCGCGGTGCTGATGGTGCTCAACGAGTTCGGCGTCGACATCGGGCCCGCGGTGGCGGGTCTCGGCGTGGTCGGCATCGCCGTCGGCCTCGGAGCGCAGACGCTGGTCAAGGACTGGCTCGCCGGCATCTTCATCGTCCTGGAGAACCAGTACAGCCAGGGCGACGTGGTGCGGATCGCCGGCGTCGACGGCGTGGTCGAGGACTTCAGCCTGCGCCGGACGACGCTGCGCGATCTCGACGGAACGGTGCATTCGGTGCCGAACGGCCAGATCTCGGTGGCCTCGAACCTCACCCGGCTGTGGGCGCGCGTGAACCTGGACGTCGGCGTCGCGTACGACACGGACATCGACCGCGCCACCGCCATCATCAACGCCGTCGGCGAGCAGCTGCAGCAGGACCCCGATTGGTCGACCCGTCTGCTCGAGGCGCCATCGGTCGTGCGCGTCAACGCGCTGGCCGACTCGGCCGTCACGCTGAAGGTGCTCGGCCAGGTGCGGGCGGCGGAACAGTGGGCCGTGGCCGGTGAGCTTCGGAAGCGGATCCTGGCCGCCTTCGCGAAGGAAGGGATCGAGATTCCGTTCCCGCACCGCGTGGTCGTGTCACGGCCGGGGTCGAGCGGCGACCAGCTCAGCGACGCCGAGGCCGCGGCGGCCTCCGACTAGGCCGACGAGCGCGGCTCAGCGGCCGCGGTGGCTCTCCCCGATGTACTCGAGGAAGCCGATATCGCCCGGTGACGCCCCGGCGCTCGTGAGGAGCGTCGCCGCGTCCGCGGCCTGCTGTGCGCCGTGACTCACCAGGTGCTGGATGAACATCCAGCGCGGCAACGGTCGGCTGCTCAGTCCGGGCCTCGTCTCGGCCAGCAGCTCGTCCTCGGAAAGCCCCTCCACCCACTGGCGCAGCGCGTCGGCTTCCCGGCTCCACCGCTCGCGGAGTGACTCGACGCTCGGGAAGTCCTCGGGGCGCATCTCGGCATCCGAGCCCCACTCCTCCACCGGGCGACCCTCGAGGGCCAGCCGCCAGCTCCACTCGACGTCGAGCTCGTGGACGAGCGTCGCACGCAGGCTGCGGGTGGTCACGTGGTCGGCCTCCCAGGCGCCATCGGGGAGCCGCGCGGCTGCGACCAGGAGCCGCCGGTTGGTCCACCACAGGTGCTCCACGGAGAGGCGCAGCGCCGCATGGAGGGCGCTCGAACGGTCCATGCCCCCCGGCCGATGCGTCAGGCCGACTCTTCCTCCGGCTCCTCGTCACGCGACGGACGGCCGCGACCGCGTCGCCGAGGCTCCGTCTCGGCATCGGTCTCGGTCACCAGCATCGGCGGCTGGCCGTGCTCGATGGTCTCGGCGGTGATGACCACCTTCTTGACGTCCGTGCGCTCGGGGATGTCGTACATGACGTCAAGCAGCGCCTCCTCGACGATCGTCCGCAGGGCGCGAGCGCCGGTCTTGCGGTCGAGGGCCAGCTTGGCGGTCGCCTCCAGTGCATCGGGCGTGAAGACGAGCTCCACCTTGTCCAGGCTCAGGAACTTCGTGAACTGGCGGGTGACCGCGTTCTTCGGCTCGGTCAGGACCTTGACCAGGTCCTCCTTGGCGAGGGCCGAGAGGCTGACGACGACCGGGAGGCGGCCGACGAACTCGGGGATGAGCCCGTACTTCAGCAGATCCTCCGGCATCAGCTTGTCGAACAGCGCCTGGCGACGCTCGTCCTTGGTCTGCTTGGCGCCCTGCGAGCCGAAGCCGATGCTCCGCCGGCCGACCCGCTCCTCGATGATCTTCTCCAGCCCCTCGAACGCCCCTCCGCAGATGAAGAGGATGTTCGTGGTGTCGATCTGGATGAAGTCCTGGTGCGGGTGCTTGCGACCGCCCTGCGGTGGGACGTTGGCGACGGTGCCCTCGAGGATCTTGAGCAGCGCCTGCTGCACGCCCTCGCCGGAGACGTCACGCGTGATGGACGGGTTGTCCGTCTTGCGCGCGATCTTGTCGATCTCGTCGATGTAGATGATCCCGCGCTGCGCGCGCTGAACGTCGAAATCGGCGGCCTGGATGAGGCGCAGCAGGATGTTCTCGACGTCCTCGCCGACGTAGCCGGCTTCCGTGAGGGAGGTCGCATCGGCGATGCAGAAGGGAACGTCGAGGACCTTGGCCAGGGTCTGGGCCAGCAGGGTCTTGCCGGAGCCGGTGGGTCCCACGAGGAGGACGTTGCTCTTCCCGAGCTCGACGTCGTCGACGGTGTGGCCGGCGTTGACCCGCTTGTAGTGGTTGTAGACCGCCACGGAGAGGACCTTCTTGGCCGCCTCTTGGCTGATGACGTACTGGTCGAGCTGGTCCTTGATCTTGCGCGGGCTCGGCAGGGGCGTGTTCTGCGCCTTCGCGCCGTTACGCGGCGCGTCGAGCATCTCCTCGTCGATGATCTCCTGGCAGAGGTTGATGCACTCGTCGCAGATGTAGACGCCCTGTCCGGCGATGAGCTTGCGGACCTGCTCCTGGCTCTTGCCGCAGAACGAGCAGCGATACGGGACTTTCGACTTCGTCGTCATCGCGCCCTAGGGTAGCACGGGGGGTCCAAG
>DASTYP010000085.1:0-14657 GCA_035764845.1 Candidatus Limnocylindria bacterium | reverse complement strand
CAGCACCTCAACGTGGAGCTGTACGCCATCCCGCAGGTCCCGCACTGGGTCGCCGAGGAGATCGGCGGCGGCGCGCGCCAGATGATCAAGGCGCGTCGCTGCGTGTGGTGCGCGCTGGCCGAGGCCGAGGAGGAGAACGCCGAACGCCTGGTCTTCAGCGACCACCACGCCGTCGTCTTCGCGCCCGCCGCCAGCCGGTCCGCCTTCGAGATGATGGTCGTGCCGCGGACGCACGCCGCCGACTTCACGAGCCTGGACGACGAGGCCGTCGCCGATACGACGGCCACGCTCCAGCGGGCGCTCCACGCCCTCGACGCGCTGGGTGACCCGCCGTACAACCTGTTCCTGCACACGTCGCCGGCCGGCGAGCGCCTGGACACGACCTTCCACTGGCACTGGGAGATCCATCCACGCCTGCGCGTCATCGCCGGGCTGGAGCGCGCGACCGCCCTGGCCGTGAACCCGGCGGCCCCGGAGTACGCCGCCGCGGTCCTCCGCGAGCACCTCACGGCGTGAGGCATCGGTAACAGATGCGGGGAGGCGTTCGTCACACCGGCACCGAAGCGGGGAGCCGTGTGCGGAGGACGAGGTGCAGTCGATGGCGATTCCCGGCCAGATGCCGTGGAGTCCGCAGGTCATGAGCGGTCGAGCCGAGACGCCGGAGCGGGCGTTCGATCGGCTGTTCGAGGAGTACTCGGCGCCCATCTACAACTACGTGCTGCGCATGGTGGCCGATGCTGACCGTGCCGCCGACATCACGCAGGACACCTTCATCAAGGCCTACCGCAAGCTCGACACCCTGACCGATGCATCCTCGACCCGCGCCTGGCTCTACCGGATCGCGACCAACACGGCGATCGACGAGATGCGCCGGCGGCGCATGGTCCGGCCGATGCACGACGATCAGCCCGCGATCGCCAATCGCCCCGACCCGCGTCCCGGGCCGGAGTCGCAGGTCATGGCCGGCACGCTCGACGAGCGCGTGCAGCGCGCCCTGGCCCGGCTGAGGCCCAACCACCGCCAATGCCTGTTGCTCAGCGACCTCGAGGACATGAGCCCTCGGCAGATCGGGGAGATCATGGATCTGTCGTACGCCGCCGTCCGCACGCTGCTGTGCCGCGCCCGCGGTGAGATGCGCCGCGCCCTCGCGGCGGAGGGCTTCGACCGATGACGATGAACCGCCACGAGCCGTTCGAGGAGTTCATCAGCGCCTCCCTGGCCGGCGACATCACCGATGACGAGCGCCGCCACCTGGACGCGCACCTCGATTCGTGCGCGCAGTGCCGCGACACGCTGCGTGCCTTCGCCGACCAGCGCCGCATCATCGCCGGCCTGCGCCAGGTGTCGCCGCCGCGCGACCTCGGCGCGCGCGTGCGCGGCGGCATCGAGGCCGGCGCGTTCGCGCCGCTGCCCTGGTGGCGGCGTCCGGCCGTGATCTTCGCCGGCGTCGGCGGTGGGCTGGCCGCGGTCGCCGGTGTGCTGCTCGCGCTGGTGATCCTCGGCGCGCTGCCGGACCAGTCGGCGGTGGGGAACTCGCCGACGCCGAGCGTCTCGCTCTCCGCCGCGCCCTCGGCATCGGTGGTGGCGTCCTCGACGCCGGTCCCCGCCAGCCCTTCGGCGGCACCCAGCGCCTCGCTCCAGCCGAGCCCGACCGCGGTGCCGACTCCCGAGCCCTCGCCCGAGCCTGACGCCTACCTGGCACTGACCGGCCCGTTCGACAACCTGCTGCTGACCGCGCGCGACGGCGCGACGGGAGAGACGCTGGTCGAGGCGGAGACGGTGCCGCCGGGCGGCCCGACCGAGGGCGAGCTGTCACCCGACGGCGACTGGTTCGCGTACTGGACGCCGGTCGGCGAGAAGGGGACATGGGAGATCTTCGCGACGCGCATCGGTGAGGCGTCCGGGCGTGACTCCACCGTCGCCGTGGGCGGAACCGCCATCTCCATCGAGAGCCAGGCCGGTGGCTCCTTCCTGGACCACACAGCCTGGTCTCCGGACGGCCGCTACCTGGCGTTCACGGTGAGCGGCATGGGCGACGGCAGCGTGGACGCGTTCGTGTTCGAGCCGCAGACCGGCGTGGCGACGCGCCTGACTGACGTTGGCACCGCCTACGCCGGCAGCTGGGTCGAGAACCCCGATGAGCCCGGCAGCTACGACCTGTGGGTCAGCGTGGCCGGGCCCGATCCGGTGAGCTACCTGGTGCCCGTCCTCGACGACGCGGGTGCGCCGCTCGAGGACATCGATCCCGCGGCGGAGGCGCTGGCGACGCTCGACGGCGTCTTCCAGCCGACGGTGAGCCCGAACGGCGCGTTCGTCATCTACTGGCGCGGCACCATGTCCCAGTCCGGGGCCGACTGGACGCTCGCCGATGGCGGGGCTCCGTACCTCGCCGAGCACCGCTGGGAGGCGGGGGGGACCGCCAGCTTCGAGAACGAGCGGCAGCTCTTCGCCGACCTGACCATCGGCCGCAGCGCCTTCGCCTCGGGCGCCGTGACGTGGGGCCCGGACAGCGACGCGTATGCCTTCTGGGACCTGCAGTGGACCGGCACCTCGCAGGGCACCAACGGGGTGGAGTACCCCGACCCGCAGCGTGTGTACTTCAGCCACGCGACCGATGCGCGCGGCATCACCCAGGCGCACGCTCTCGACGTCGACGACATTCCCGCCGACACCCGCGTCGTCGACGTGGCGATTGCGCCGACCGGCCGTCACCTGGCCATCACGGTGGCACGCCCGAGCGCCGGCCTGATGGATCCGCCCCACGCCGACCTGCTGCTCGTCACGCGCAACACCGGAAGCCAGCCGGACGAGGTGCTGGTCCTGGGCAGTGGCGACGACGGCTGGTTCGGTCCCGCCGGCTACGACCTGCGCGACGAGCGGGCGGACTAGCGCCGCCGGCGATCGGCCCGCGGTCGTATACTGCCGCGCGAAGCCTTTAACGCGGTCCGGTGAGGCCGCCAAGGAGAGCCGCATTGACCGAACGCCGGGTCCTCGGCGCCGATGACATCCGCCGCGCGACGACGCGCATCGCTCACGAGATCGTGGAGCGACACGGCGGCATCGATGGTCTCGTTCTCGTCGGCATCCGCTCCCGCGGTGTTCCCCTTGCCCGTCGCCTGGCCGCGCTGATCGAGCAGCACGAAGGCGGATCGGTGCCGATCGGGTCGCTGGACATCACGTACTACCGCGACGACCTGACGCGGGTGGCCCACGCGCCGATCGTCCGCCGGTCCGACCTCGAGGCGGAGGTCGAAGGCAGGACCGTCGTCCTGGTGGACGACGTCCTCTACACCGGCCGCACCGTGCGCGCGGCGCTCGACGCTCTCACCGACCGGGGACGGCCGCACGCCGTCCGCCTGGCCGCGCTGGTCGACCGCGGGCACCGCGAGCTGCCGATTCGCCCCGACTTCGTGGGCAAGAACCTGCCGACCAGCCCGGACGAGATCGTCCACGTCCGGCTGCTGGAGACCGATGACGTGGACGAGGTGGTCATCGAACGGTCGAACGGAGGTGCATCGTGATCTCGGTCCCGGTGGCGGTCGCAGAGCAGCGCCACGTCGTGGACGTGGAGGGATGGAGTCGAGCCGAGATCGAGCGCATGCTCGACCGGGCGGAGGAGATGCGCGCGGCGCGGGCGTCGCGCGTCTATCGGTCGCTGCTGGACGCCGAGACCGTCGGGCTGGCCTTCTTCGAGACCTCGACGCGGACGCGGATCAGCTTCGAGCTCGCGGCCAAGGCGCTCGGCGCCACCGTCGTCGACCTGCAGGCGTCGAGCAGCAGCCTCAGCAAGGGCGAGTCGCTGGTCGACACGCTACGAACGCTCGAGCGCACCGGGGTCACGATCCTGGTCATGCGTCACGCCTCGTCGGGCGCCCCCGATCTGGCCGTGCGAGCCACCGGCCTGCGCGTCGTGAACGGCGGGGACGGCACCCACGCCCACCCCACCCAGGCGCTGCTGGACGCGCTGACGCTGCGCGAGCGGTTCGGCTCGCTCGACGGGCGCCTGGTCGCCATCGTCGGCGACGTGGCGCACTCGCGCGTGGCGCGGTCGAACATCCACGCCCTGCAGGCGCTGGGTGCCCGCGTGCGGGTCGCTGGTCCCGAGCCATGGATCGCCGGATTCGACGCATGGCCGGGCGTCGAGACCGCGACCAGCCTGGCCGATGGCATCCGCGACGCCGACGCGGTCATGACCCTGCGCGTCCAGCTGGAACGCGATGCCGCCGCCAGCATTGGGTCGCTCGACGAGTACATCGAGGCCTGGCGCCTGGACGAGGAGCGCACGGCGCGCTGGGCGGCGCCGGACGCGCCGATCCTGCACCCCGGACCGACCAACGAGGGGGTGGAGATCACCGCCGAGCTGGCCAACGGGCCGCGGAGCCTCATCGGCCGCCAGGTCGAGAACGGCGTGCCGATCCGGATGGCCGTCCTCGCCACCGTCGCCGGCGCGGTGTGACGGATCCGACCTTCGGGCGCCTGACCGACCCGCCGGCCACGCTGCTGCTGGTCGGCGCGCGCGTCGTCGACCCGGGCGCCGGGACCGACGAGGTGCGCGACATCGGGATCATCGCGGGCGTCCTCGCCAACCCCGCCGCCGTGCCGCCCGGCGCCGAGCGGATCGAGGCACGCGGCTGGATCGTCGCTCCGGGGTTCTGCGACCTGCACACGCACCTGCGTGAGCCCGGTGGCGAGGAGGCCGAGACCATCGCCAGCGGGACGCGGGCGGCGGCTCACGGCGGCTTCACGACCGTGTGCGCCATGCCGAACACGGAGCCGCCTCTGGACACGGCCGAGCGAGTGGCGGCGGTCCGGCGCGCCGCGGAGGGTGCCGCGGCCCGGGTGCACGTGATCGCCGCGGCCACCGCCCGACGTGCCGGCACGACGACCAGCGATGTCGCCGCACTCCTGGACGCCGGCGCGGTCGGCTTGTCGGACGACGGCGCCTCGGTCCCCGACGCGGAGGTCGTCCGCGAGCTGCTGCATGCCGTCGGCGCGCAGCACCCGCTGATCGAGCACGCGGAGGATCCGGCATTGGCTGCAGGAGCGGTCATGCGGGCCGGGTCGACTGCCGCTCGCCTGGGCCTCCTCGGGTGGCCGCCGGAGGCCGAGGTTCGGATCGTGGAGCGCGACGTCGCGCTGGCTCGTGCGACGGGCGGATGGGTGCACGTGACCCACCTGTCGACGGCGGCCGCGCTCGAGGTCGTTCGCGCCGCGCGCGCCGAAGGGCTGCGGGTGACCTGCGACGTCACGCCACACCACCTGGCGCTCGCCGATGACTGGGTCGGCGGCGAACGGACCTTCGCCTGGGAGGAGCCGGAAGGGCGGCCGAAGCCACCCGGCGCCCCCTACGACGGCACCTGCCGCGTCAACCCGCCGCTCACCACCCGCCAGGATGCCCGTGCGCTGCTCGCCGGCGTCGCCGACGGCTCCATCGACGCCATCGCCACCGACCACGCGCCGCATCAGCAGCACCGCAAGCTGGTGCCATTCGCGGATGCCGCGCCGGGCCTCATCGGCCTCGAGACCGCGCTGTCCCTTGGCCTGGCCGCCGTTCAGGCGGGCTGCCTCCCCCTGCCCGCCCTGCTGGCAGCGCTGGCGACGCGTCCCGCAGCGCTCATCGGCGAGGAGCGCGGCCTGACCATCGGCTCAACCGCGGACCTCGTCGCGTTCGATCCATCGGGGAGCTGGGTCGTCGAGCGCGACGCGCTCGCATCGGCCTCATGGAACACGCCCCTGCTGGGTCGCGCGCTGCCGGGCGTCGTGCGGCTCACGGTAGCGAACGGCCGCGTGACGTATCAGTCCTGAGCGGGCGGACGCCCGCCGATTGTGGGACGATCGGACCGCCACGCACCGAACGCCCATGCGAGGAATGGCTTGTCGCTTCGCTACAACGAGGACCTGGACCCGAACGAGGGTCCCGGCTTCGGCTGCTTCATCACGCAGGCGATCCTGTTCGCGATCATCCTGCTGCTCATCCCGATCGGCCTGTTCACCTTCAACTGGCCGGTGTGGGTGCTCGTCACGCTGCTCGTCATCGACCTCATCCTGCTGTTCTTCGTCAGCATGACCAGCGTCTTCCTGCTGCGCGTCTTCTTCGCCGATCGCCGGCGAGGTCGAGGACGCCAGACCGGTGTCACGAAGGCGCCCACCCGCGTGATCACCACCGAGGACGGAGCACCGACGGAGACCGAACCGATGCACGACGAGGGCCGCTGATGCCGCTGATGGTGACCTTCTTCAACGTCCGCAAGGGCCGCGACACGATCTTCAAGCGCGGCATGCGCCACCTCTTCCCCCGCCAGGCCCGCGAGACGGAGCGCAAGTACGGCGTGCGCTTCGTCGGCTGGTTCAACGTGACGGAGGGCTCGACCTGGAACAACGTGGTGATCCTGGACCTGCCGAACTACGCGGTCCTCGACCAGCTGTACGCCGATCCGGGCATGCGCGGCTTCGGCCACCGCGTGGCAGAGTCCGTGTTCGACTCCAAGCACACGATCTTCCTGCGCGAGCGCATGGGACCCGACTTCGTCTACAAGCCGTGAAGGAACCGGACCGATGAGCCGATCCACGCCCTCCCCGCGCCTCACCGCGCTGCGCGAGCTTGCCGCCGAGGCCGAGCTGGAGCGCCGCGACTTCCTGTACGAGGCCACGGAGCAGCTGCGGCGATTCCTGGACACGAACCGCGACCGGCTGCGAGAGGTGGGGCCCATCAAGCTGGTCGACGACGAGCAGGACTACCTGCTGTACCACCCGGTCGACGAGACGTGGACGACGCGGCTGACCTACCAGGACCCGGCAGACAGCGAGTGGTACGACGAGGAGCAGCTGGTCGACACCATCAGCGAGCTGGTCGAGCTGTACAACCCGGCCGACATCTTCTCCTGGCTGATCGAGGCCGCCCGCGACGCGCCCTCCCACCTCGTCCCGGCCGACGAGCTGGCCCGCGAGGAGGAGCTGGTCGAGGGCGGCGAGGAGGACTGGCAGGCCGGGCTCCCCGCTCCCCAGCAGGAGACGCTGGCCGCTCAGCGCCTCTGGCAGCTGGCCGATGCCTATCGGTCGCAGATCGCCACCGCCCAGGGCCAGCTGCTGCGCGAGTTCGCCGCCAACGGTGAGGAAGTGCTGCGTCGCACGGGCGACCTCACCCTGCTCGACGAGATGGACGACATCCTGGTCCTGCGCAGCGACGGTCGCTTCGAGACCTCGCTGGACCTTACGGACCGACCGCAGGACGTCCTGGGTGACGTCGAGGCGCGCCGCTCAGGGCTCACCGTGACCGATGCCCGCACGATCGCGGCCTTCTACGACCCGTCCGACGTCCTCCACTGGGTCACCGAGGCCCTCGCCGAGCGCTACCCCTCGGTCGACTTCACGGCCGTCTACGAATGACCGATGCGTCGCTGCGCGACGCCAGCATCGAAGAGCTATTCGCGCGCTCCGGCGCACTGCTGGACGGGCACTTCGCGCTGAAGTCCGGGCGCCACGCCGGCCGCTACCTCGAGAAGTTCCTGGTCCTGCAGCACCCGCCGATCGGCATCGAGATCGGGCGGCGCATGGCCGGGATGCTGGCGCCGTACCGGCCGACCCTGGTCGTGGGACCCACCACCGGCGGCGTGCTGCTGTCGTTCGAGGTGGCACGGCAGCTGGGCGGGGGCGTGCGGGCCGCGTTCGCGGAACCGGTTGCATCCGGCGGACGGGCGCTGCGTCGAGGATGGCCGGTGTCGGCATCCGAGCGGGTGGTGGTCGTGGACGACATCCTGACCACCGGCGCGTCCCTGGCCGAGACCGTCGCGGCCGTCCGCGATGCGGGCGTCGACCCGCTGGCGGCCGTCGTCATCGTCGACCGCTCGGTCGAGCCGGTGGACGTGGGGGTGCCGGTCCATTCGCTTGGCCGGATCCGGATCCCATCGTGGACGCCGGAGGCCTGCGAGCTGTGCGCCGCCGGCGCGCCAATGGTCAAGCCGGGCAGCAGCACCACCGCTGACCGATGAGTCGGTCGACGCCGGCTCGTCCTAGTGGCGACGAACCCCTGCACCACGGGAGCACCCGATGAACACGCTGTACCCCTGCCTCTGGTTCGACGGCAACGCGGAGGAGGCCGCCAACTTCTACGCCAGCCTCCTGCCGGACAGCCACGTGGACAAGGTCTCGCGATCCCCCGCCGATACGCCGAGCGGCCCCGCCGGCATGGTCCTGCTGGTCGACTTCACCCTCCTCGGTCAGCGCTTCCAGGGACTGAACGGCGGCTCGGACTTCACCTTCAACGAGGCCGTCTCCTTCGTCGTCGAGTGCGACGGGCAGGCCGAGGTCGACCGCCTCTGGGACGCCTTCACCGCCGACGGCGGGGAGCCCGGTCCGTGCGGCTGGCTGAAGGACCGCTTCGGCCTGTCGTGGCAGATCGTGCCGCGCGAGCTCGGGCAGCTGATGGAGGACCCGGACCCCGAGCGCGCCCGCCGCGCGATGGAGGCGATGCTGCAGATGGGCAAGATCGACATCGCCGAGATCCGCCGCGCGGCCGACGCCGTCTAGCTGACGCGGTGATTGCGCGGTCTCAGCCCTTCGCGCCGCCGGTGAAGTTCCACGAGGCCAGGTGCAGCGAGGGCACCAGGTAGGCCCCCAGGCCGAAGACGCCGCCGGCGACCAGGGTGAGGTCGGAGCCGATGCCACGCACGGCCCCCGGACCCAGCGCCTCGGAGAAGGACTGCGTGAACCGCAGGTTCGTCACGGGACACACGATGCGACCGTCCTCCACCAGCCACACGCCGTTGCGGGTGAGCCCGGTGACCACCTGCGTCCGCGGGTCGAGGATGCGGGTGTACCAGAAGTCGGTCACCAGCAGCCCGCGCTCGACGCCGCCGACCAGCTCCTGGGCCGTGACGCCGCCAGGCTGCAGCACGAGGTTCGCGGGCAGCGCACCGAATGGGCCGATGCCGGCCACCGCATTGCCCGACGAGTCGGTGCCGAGCGCCTTCGCGGTGCGGCGGTCGTTGACCAGGCCGACCGTGGTGCCGGCACGGACCAGCTCCACGCGGCGCTTGGGCGTGCCCTCGGCGTCGAAGCCCACCCCGACGGCCATCGGGTGCGTCACGTCGTCGGCCAGCGTGATGGCGGCATCGAACTGCTGCTCACCCAGGCGCGCAAAGGAACGGCCCTCCTCCACGGCGCGGCCGTTGAAGCCATAGATGGCCAGGAAGCCGAGCATGTTGACGACGCAGGCCGGGGAGAGGACGACCTCGTAGCGGCCCGGCTCGAGATCGGAGGCGTCGGCGGCGTCGCGCGCCCGGCGCACCGCCTCGGCCCCGACGACCGCCCCGTCCAGGTCGGCCAGGCGTACCGAGGCCGCCCGCGCCGACCCGTCGGAGGAGCCGGTGCGCGCGATGCCGTCGAGCACGGCCGTGGTGGCCCGGCCGGTCAGCCGCTGCCCGGCCGAGTTGGCGAAGGCCGTGACGATGCCGTCGGTGGAGCAGTACCCCGCCGACTCGAGGTCGTCGGCCACCCGCACGAAGTCGCCCACGCGCTCGGCGCGGTCGTCGGGCGAGGCATCGGCCGTGGCCTGGTCCCAGTGGTCGACGTCGGGCGCCGACGCCGGCGGCGCCAGGCCCGGCCAGCCGGGATCGATCGGCTGCAGCCGCGCCGCATCGAGGGTCCCACGAACGAGGCGTGAGAGCGCCTCAGGATCGGTCTGGTTGGCGGTGGCTTCGGCCACGCGCCCGTCGACGGCGACGCGCAGGTGAATCCGGCGGCTGGCGTCGGAGACGTTCTGGTGGATGAAGCTGGTCGCGAAGCGCGTGAGCGACTCCGGGCCCGCGGTGACGGTGACCTCGGCCTCCGCATCGGTCCCGACCAGGGCGAGGACGCGATCGCAGACGTGCAGGAGCTCCTCGGCGGACGGGATGGTGACAGCGGTCATGCCCGCACCCCCACCCGCACGCCCCGGAAGCGGCAGGGAACGGCGGGGTGACCGGTGTGGCCGACCTGCCCGGGCTGGCCCTTGCCGCAGTTGGGCGTGCCCCAGAAGGTCCACTCGGACTCGTTGCCCAGCATGTCGAGCGATTGCCAGAAGCGCGGCCCGATGCCGGTGTAGGTCGGGTTCTTCAGCATCCGCCCCCGCTTGCCGTCCTTGATCTCCCAGCCGATCTCGCAGCCGAACTGGAAGTTCAGCCGCCGGTCGTCGATCGACCAGGATCGGTTCGTGTCCATCAGGATTCCGTCGTCGGTCGCCGCGATCATGTCGTCGAGGCTCGAGGAGCCCGGGAGGAGACCGACGTTCGTCATGCGCACCATCGGCAGGCGGTTGTACCCGTCGCCGCGGACCGCCCCACCGGAGCTGTCCAGGCCGGCCAGGGCCGCGGAGTCGCGGCCCGACAGGACGCCGACCCAGATCCCGTCCTTGACGATGTCGACCGGATGCGCCGGGGTGCCCTCGTCGTCGTACCCGAAGGACCCGAGAGCCCCCGGGAGCGTGGCATCCGCGGTGATGTTCATGAGGTCCGACCCGAAGCGGAGTGACCCCAGCTGCGACAGGTCCAGCCAGGAGGTGCCGGCAAAGGCCGCCTCCCAGCCCAGGATGCGGTCCAGCTCCACGGCGTGGCCGACCGACTCGTGGATCTGCAGCGCCATCTGTTCGGCTCCGATGATCAGGTCGGTCGCGTCGTGGCTGGGGCACTCGGGCGCCGTCAGCAGCGCCCGAGCCTCTTCGGCGATCCGCGCCGCGTTGCCCGGCAGGTCCAGCTGCCGCACCAGCTCCCAGCCGCGCGTGCCGTACTGCCCGCGGATGCCCGGGTAACTGCGCCGCTGTGTCTCACGCTCGCCGTTGGCGGTCGCGTCCATGCGTGCGCCGCACTCCCGGATGCGCTGGTCGATCCGATGCCCGTCGCTGCTGACGAGCCACTTCGTCGTGTCCCACGCGTCGTACCCGGCGTTCGCCACATCGGCCCCGTGGTCCCTCATGGTGCGGGTGACGGTCACCAGCAGATCGCCCTTCTCGGAGAGCGGAACGGACAGCGGATCCTCCTCGACGGGGTTCTCCCAGTGGTCGGTGCGCACCTCCACCGGGGTGAGCTCCAGATCCTTCCCCGGGACCGATGCGCTGGCGCGCGCGATCGCGGCCGCCTGCGCGCCCGCGAGGCGGGCCGCCTGTGTCGAGAGGTCGGCGGTGCTGGCGAAGCCCCAGCCGGACCCGATCAGGGCGCGCACGCCGAGCCCGACGGAGCTCTCCTGCGTCA
Organism: Candidatus Limnocylindria bacterium; assembly: GCA_035764845.1. Taxonomy (GTDB): domain Bacteria; phylum Chloroflexota; class Limnocylindria; order QHBO01; family QHBO01; genus JACDBZ01. Next base: position 3,435 of record DASTYP010000085.1, on the reverse strand, counting down.
GCCCCTCGATCTCGCCGTTGCGGGCGTTCATCGACTCGTGGCGACGGTCCATGACCCGCGCGTCGGCGTATCGGGCCCCCGCCGCCAGGGCCGCTCCGACGGCGGCCTCGGCGTACTCGAACATCCTCGAAGGTTAGCGCCGCTAACGGTGGTGCGTGGCGGAGCGCGGTCGTTCGTCCCGCGCCGTTCGCGCGATCGGTCCGCGCGACGCTACGCCGAGGGCGCGCGCGGCCGGTCAGATTCACATGGAGTGCGCACGTGACGCGTCCAGGGCGTGACCTGGTGCCCTGGAGGGGCCGAATTCACGCGACCTGTGAATGCGGACGGGCCAGAGGCCGCGTCGGCCATGCTCAGCCGGCCGGCCCACGCCTGACGCACGCGTGGCGTGAATTCGGACGCGTCAGCGGCCACGCCGCAGCGAGACCGAGCGGCCGTCGAGTCGCTAGTCAGTCCGCCCGGGTCCGGCCGCCACGCCCCCGCCCGGCCGGTGCGCGGCGTCGGGGCGCTCCACCGGCTCGTGCCAGGTGATCTCGGTGATCCGCGCCGGCGGCCACTCCCCGTCGGGCGGGACGATCCCCTCCTCCGCCTCCAACGGGATGCCGATCGGCGCCACCAGATAGCGGCCGGCCAGCTGCCGCGCCTCACGGTCGAGGGCGAAGCCCGCCTTGGCGCGGTGGAACGTGACCGTCACATCGGCCGTGACCACGGGCGTCGACCGCGAGCCGCCGGTGAGATCGACGCGGGTGGGCGTGTCCACGGCCACCACCGACACCGGTCGACCGGCGGCCTGCGCGTGCGTCCGCGTCGCGTTGATCAGGTCCACCGCGGTGGAGATGGGCTCACGCAAGGGGCCGCTGGCACCGGAGCCCAGCAACGCGTCGACGACGATGGTCGCTTCGGCAATCCGCTCGCGCAACCGGACCAGCAGCTCCGGCGCCGGCGCGACGAACAGCTCCAGCGAGCCCGCGGAGGCCATGGCCTGGAGCACCGTCCAGTTGTGGGCGGCCGCACCGCCGCGGAGGCGCGAGGCCTCGGCGGCCAGCACCACCACTACGCGACGCCCCGCGCTGGCCAGCCGGCGCGCGACCACGAACCCGTCACCGCCGTTGTTGCCCGGCCCGCACATCACCACGACGATCGGCGGGCGCGCCAGCGGACCGCCGGGGCCACGAACCCGCTCGGCCAACCGGCCGAGCTCCGCCAGGACGACTTCGGTGACGGCGGCGCCGGCGGACTCCATCAGCGCGTCCTCGGCCAACCCCAGGCGGTGCGCGGCCTCGTCGATGCGCGCCATCTCATCGGCGCCGATGAGGACGGGGACGTTGCGCTCGGGGCGCGCGATGGGATCGGTCATGGCCGTGGCCGGCCGGGCCCTGCTGGCTCTACTGGCCGAGCGTCTTCAGGTACGCGACGATCGAGGCGATCTGGTCCGGCGTGAACTGGTCGCCGAACGCCGGCATGCCGCCGCGGTCGAGGCCCTCGGTCTCGGGAGTCGTGCCGTCGATCCACAGCTCGGCCCAGTTGTCGGGGTAATCGGTCCCGAGCTGCTGCAGGTTCTCGCTCACGGGTCCGTTCGCCACGCCGTGCAGGCTCGGGAAGTTGCCCGCACCGTTCAGATCCGGGCCGTGGCACGCGGTGCAGGCCGGGGATGCCTGGCCGACGAGCTGCTCTCCAACGGCCGGGTCCGGCTCGCCACCACCGCCGCCTGAACCGACCGGCGCGCTGGCACCGGGGATGGCGAACTGCGGGTTCTCCCCGGTCAGGTTGGATGCCAGGTACACGCCGCCGACCAGGAGGACGAAGACGGAGAGGCCGATGGCCCAGCGCGGCAGGCCGCGCGAGCTCGATTCGATCGGGGTGTGAACGGTCATCGGTCAGTGTCCTGCTGCGGCTGGCGCGGACGAGCCGGGCACGGCGTACTCGGCCGGCTCACCGCTGGTGTAGGCGAGGAAGAGGTTCACCACCGCGGCCAGGCCGGCGAGGGCCAGGAGCCCCATCCCGGCGAGCGCCCCGGCCCGGTACACGACGAGCTGGCCGGTGATGTCCGCGGCGGCCGTGCCGGACGCCATGAGCGTGCCCTCGGCCAGGCCGGAGAACATGAGGAACATGCCGGCCAGGGTGGCGCCGGCGAACGTGAGCCACAGCTGTGCACCGGCCAGCGCCCCGCCACCCCAGGCGCGTCGCATCAGGCGCGGAATGGCGTGCTCCGAGAGGGCCAGCGCCGCGAACGTGTACGTGCCGAAGATCGTCCAGATCGCCGCACCGTCGACCCAGTCCGTGCCGCGGACCAGGCCGTCGACCGATCGGAGGGCGCCGATCGCGTCGAGCAGCCCGGTGGCCAGCAGGAAGACGAGCGCCACGGCGGCGAACGCGGCCGGGCCGAGGCCGAAGAGGAGCGACCAGCGACCCTGCATCGAGAACCACAGGTTGACCGCGGTGAGCACCGCCGGCAGGAACAGCAGCATGGTGCCCACGGCACCGAGCGTGGTGAACACGTACGGCACGCTCGTGTCCTGCAGGACGACGAGCGCTGACAGCGGGGCCAGCACCAGCCAGGTGACCCAGCTCAGCATGGCCAGCCCGGCCGATGCGAGCGGTCGGCCGGTGGCGCGCGGCACGACGTAGTGCAGGATCGCGAATGCCATGCCCAGCAGCCACAGGACGCTCAGGGCTCGGCCGATGAAGACCGATCCCAGCCCGACCGTCAGGTCCGGCAGGTCAAAGAAGGTCTCGAGCAGCCCCATCACCGCCATGAGGCCGGTCAGGCCGAGCAGCGCCAGGACGGCGATGGCGGCGAACCAGGTGCTCACGTAGGCATTGCGGAGCTCCGCGCCGACCGTGCCGAAGAAGGCGCCCGCCACGATCAGTGCGGCGAGGGCCAGCCCACCGTCGATCAGCCAGGGGAAGGCGGTCAGCGGCGAGTTCGGGCCCAGGTCGAAGACGTAGAGCGCGGCGACCCCGCCGGCGACGGACAGGTTCCAGACTGCCATCGCCACGTTCAGGCCACGCTCCGCGACCAGCCGGCGGCCGACCAGCCGGGGCGTCATGAAGGCCAGCGCCGCGAAGCCCGCGTTCGACAGCCAGCCGTAGACGGCCGCGTTCCAGAAAGCGGCGTCGACGCGCCGCTCACCGAGCTGGAAGGAGAGGTCGAAGACGCCCAGCGGGAACGAGATCTCGAATGGCGCCAGCCGCATGAGCACCCCCAGGGCACCGATGCCCGCGGCGATCGCGAACCAGACGGCTGCGGCCACCAGGAAGCCGGTCGCAGCGCTGTCCGGCGTCTCAGGGATGAGTGTGCGGCGTCGCTTCGGCGGCTCGTCGTACGGGCGCAACTTCTTGGGGTTCACCGTCATGGGGCGCGTCAAACCCTCCCGGGGCTTCGCTCGCAGGCCGAGTGGCGGAGTAGGCCGCCGCATTGTACCCAACGCCGTGCAA
>DASTYP010000084.1:0-16838 GCA_035764845.1 Candidatus Limnocylindria bacterium | reverse complement strand
GCCATGCTCGACGACCAGCGCGACGGCGTCGTGCTCAGCAGCCTGCACGGACGCGCGAACACGCGGGTATTCGCCAAGCCGGTGACCGGAGGGGCGTCGCAGCACCACCTCTCCGAGGAGGAGTCGCAGGCCATCCGCATCGCGCTGGAGGGGACGCCCCGGCCGTGACGGGCGGGCCGATCGAGCCGGAGCAGCGGCGGGTTGCCGAACGCCTGATCCTGGCGGCGCTGCGCCGGTTCCACCGCGAGCAGCCACTGTCGGCCGACATCCGGACCGATGCGCTGGTCGCGCGCGTGCGCGACGCCGCGCGGCGCCGGCCGCCGCCGCGGCATCGCGGGGCGACGCCGCTCGAGCTCGACGACGTCGGCCTGCGCGACGTGATCGAGGCGATGGTGGAGGACGGGCGGCTGCGGCGGACGGGCCGCCGCGTGCGGCTGCCGGACCGCGAGCCGGGCCTGGCCCCCGAGATGGCGGAGCGCGTGGAGCGGCTGCTGAGCGGGCTGCGGGAGGCGCGAGCGTCGCCACCGCGCGTCGAAGGACCGGCGGCGCGCTTGGGCATCCCGCCGGCGGTGCTCGACCAGCTCCGCAGCGGCGGGCTGCTGCGGCACGTCGCGGATGGCATCGACTACCCCTCGGACGTTTGGGCGCGCCTGGCGGCACGCGTCGAGGAGATGCGCGGAACGGTGAGCGTCGCGCGTCTCCGCGACGAGCTGGGCACGAGCCGCCGCCACGCGGAGGCGATCCTGGCGACCATCGGCAACCGTCCGCGACGCCCGACCGGTCCCCCGCGGAGTCGCGACAGACGACCTGTCCGGTAAGCGGGCGATAACGGCGGGGTGAACCCGCCAGCCGCTACCATCGAGGACGTGCCACCCGTCGTGCCGTCCCCGGACCAGCTGCCGATCTTCGAGGAGCTGGTCCCGGCGACCCGGCCGCGTCGGCCGCACCTCCGCATCCAGCCGCCGCTGTTGGCCGACCTCACGGCCCGGCAGCGCAAGGCGGTCACGCACGGCGAGGGGCCGCTCCTGATCGTTGCCGGGGCGGGGACCGGCAAGACGACCGTCATCACGCGGCGCATCGCCTGGCTGATCGCCGAGAAGCGGGCGCTGCCGTCGGAGATCCTGGCGCTGACCTTCACGGACCGCGCGGCGCTGGAGATGACCGAACGGGTCGATCGCCTGGTGCCGTACGGGCACAACGACGCGGTCATCAGCACCTTCCACGCCTTCGGGGATCGGCTGCTGCGCGAGCACGCCCTGGAGGCCGGGCTCTCGGACCGCTCGACCGTGCTGTCGCGCGCGGAGCAGGTCATCTTCCTGCGCGAGCACCTCTTCGAGCTGCCGCTGGACCGATACCGCCCGCTCGGCGACCCGACGCGCTTCCTGTCGGCCATGGTGACCCTGATCAGTCGCCTGCGCGACGAGGACGTGCCGCCGGCCGCCTACCTCGAGGTGGCCGAGCGCATGCGGGCGGAGTCGGCGGCGCATCGCGAGGACGAGGCGCTGGCGGAACGCGCCGCCACTCACGCCGAGCTCGCCGCGACCTACGCCGCCTACGAGGAGCTGATGCGTGCCAACGATCGGCTCGACTTCGGTGACCAGGTCAGCCTCGCCCTTCGCCTCCTGCGGGAGCATCCCGCGGTGCTCGAGGAGGAGCGGCGTCGGTATCGGTACATCCTGGTGGACGAGTTCCAGGACACGAACCACGCGCAGTGGGAGCTGGTGAAGCTGCTGGCCGCGGAGCACGGCAACGTCACCGTGGTCGGCGATGACGACCAGAGCATCTACCGCTTCCGCGGCGCGGCGCTGGGCAACATCCTCGGCTTCCGCGCGACGTACCCGAAGGCGACCAGCGTGGTGCTGGTCGACAACTTCCGCAGCCGCCAGGGGATCCTGGACGCCGCGCATCGGCTCATCCGCCACAACGATCCCGACCGGCTGGAGGCGCGCGAGGGGATCGACAAGCGCCTGCGGGCACGGTCCCGCTTCGCGACCCCGGAACCCGAGACCGGGCCGATCGGGCTCACCGGCTACACGACGGTCTCGGACGAGGCCGATGCGGTGGCCGACCGGATCGCTGCCTCCCTGCGTGCCGGCCGCCGCGCCGGTGACCACGCGGTCCTCGTGCGCGGCAACCGCGACGCGGATCCCTACCTGCGGGCCCTCAACATGGCGCACATCCCCTGGCGCTTCAGCGGCACGGCGGGGCTGTACCGCCAGGCCGAAGTGCGCGTCCTGATCAGCTTCCTGCGCGCGGTCAACGACCCGGACGACTCGGTCAGCCTCTACGACCTGGCGACCAGCGAGATCTTCGGCCTCGCTCCGGCCGACGTGACCGTCGCACTGTCCCGCGCGCGCCGGCGTCGCTCCAGCCTTGCCGATGCGCTCGCCGAGGCGGCTCGCGATCCGGACGGTTCGCCCTTCGGGACCCGGGCGCTCGAGGTGGTCGGGCGGCTGCTGGGGACGCTGGAGTCGCACCGCGCCATGAGCACCGAGCGAAGCTGCGGTGAGCTGCTGTACCACTTCATCACCACGTCCGGCTGGCTCGCGCGGCTGGCGCACGAGGCTCGCGAGACGGGCGAGGAGCGGCTGGCGAACGTGGCGCGCTTCTTCGACATCGTGCGCCGGCAGGGGGCGCTGCTGCGGGACGACCGCCTCCCGTTCCTGGTCGCGCAGCTCGACACGCTGATCGAGACGGGTGACGACCCGTCGACGGCGGATGCTGACACCGATGACGGCGGCGCGGTCCACGTCCTGACGTACCACAAGGCCAAGGGCCTGGAGTTCCCGGTCGTCTTCCTGGTGGGTGTCACCGCCGACCGGTTCCCCGGGCGCGAGCGCGGCGACGCGCTGGAGATGCCCGACGAGCTGGTGCGAGACGCCGTCGACCCGGGCGCGGGCCAGCACGCGGCCGAGGAGCGGCGCCTCTTCTACGTCGGGATGACGCGCGCGAAGGAGCAGCTGCACCTCAGCTGGGCCGAGGACGAGGGGTGGCGACGCTCGCGCGCCGCGAGCCAGTTCGTGACGGAGGCGCTCGACCTGCCGCCGGCGACGCCGCGCGAGACCGTGCAGCCCGCCCTGCTCGAGCGGCTGGCGCGCCACTCCGGCTCCCCGACGAGCACCGCGCCGGCCCCGGCGCGGCCGGCCCTGGGCGATCGGCCGCTGATGCTGAGCTACGGCCAGGTGAACGACTACCTGGACTGCCCGGCGCGCTACCGCTACGCGCACGTCGTCCGCCTCCCGACCCCGGTCTCGCACCAGATGGTCTACGGCCGCGCGCTCCATGCCGCGGCGCAGGCCTTCCACCGTCGCCAGCTCGCCGGCCGGCCGATGGAGGAGGCCGGGCTGCACGCGGCGCTGGACTCGAACTGGGAGTCAGTGGGCTTCCTGACCCGGGAGCACGAGGAGGCACGGAAGGCGGCCGCGCACGAGGCGATCGGGCGCTTCTGGACCGAGCAGCAGCGCGATCCGGCACGCCCCACGGCGGTCGAGCAGGACTTCACCGTCTCCTTCGGGCCGGACCGGATTCGCGGGCGCTACGACAGGATCGACCGTGACGAAGCCGGTCGGGTGGTCATCACCGACTACAAGTCGAGCGACGTTCGCGACCTGGTTACCGCCAACCGACGCTCCCGGGAGTCGCTCCAGCTGTCGATCTACGCCCTTGCCTACGAGGCCCAGCACGGACAACTGCCGGACGAGCTGGCGCTCCACTTCCTGGAGTCCGGCCTGGTCGGCCGCTCGGAGCCGACGGAGAAGCGTCTCGAGCGGGCAACGGAGAAGCTGGGCAGCGCGGCGGCCGGCATCCGCGCGGGAAATTTCGAGGCGAACCCATCGGTCATGCGCTGTGGATACTGCCCGTTCCGGGAGATTTGCCCCGACGCGTCGCGATGACGGGAGCCCACCGCCTGCAGGTCGCGTCGCTGATCCTGCTCGGCGTCTTTGGCCTGGTCGTCGTCGTCGCCATGGCCAGCGTGCTGTGCCCCGCCGACGTCCCGGGCCAGTCGTGTCCGGACGCCACCCGCAACGTCGCCCTCGTCGTCGCCGCGGCCGCGGCGAGCGTCGCCGTCCTGGTCACCCCCTTCGCGTTCCTGGGCGAGGTGCTCGGCCGCCGACGCATCGTCTATCGTGGCGCGTGGTGGCGGGCCGGCCGTCGCGGGGCGCTGGTGGGGCTCGTCATCGCGGCCTTCGCCGGCCTGCGGCTGGGCGGCGCGCTGAGCGTGCCGGTCGCCATCTTCATCGTCATCCTCGCCGCCGCGGTCGAGTGGCTCCTCGCCCGGCGCGATCCCTGAGCCGACGGAGGTACCCGATGGTCGAGGCGACCCTCCTCGAGGCGGTCGACGCCGTCCTGCCCGACGCGCTGGGCCTGTCGCACCGCGTCCACGCCACCCCCGAGATCGCGTTCCAGGAGCGCCAGGCCTCGGCGTGGACGGCCGAGCTGCTCCGCTCCCACGGCTTCGACGTGACCGCCCCGGCCGGCGGCCTGGAGACGGCCTTCGTCGCGCGCTGGGCCGGCGACCGGCCAGGGCCGGTGATCGCCTTTGCCGGTGAGTACGACGCGCTTCCGGAGGTGGGGCACGGCTGCGGCCACAACCTGATGTGCTCCTCGAGTGCCGGCGCCGCGGTCGCCGCCGCGCGGGTGCTGGGACGCGACTTCGCCGGGGAGATTCGCTTCATCGGCACGCCCGCGGAGGAGGCCGGCAACGGGAAGGTGCACCTGATCCAGGCGGGCCTCTTCGCCGACGTCGACGTCTGCCTGCAGATCCATCCCTCGGACTCGAACAGCGCCGAGGTCCTGGCGCTCGCGGTGACCGAGGTCGGCGTCACGTTCCACGGCAAGCTGGCGCACGCCAGCGCCGACCCGTGGCTGGGCCGCAACGCGCTCGACGCGATCGTCCTGCTGTACACGATGGTCGCGCAGTGGCGGCAGCACCTCCGCCCCGGCGAGCGGGTGCACGGCATCATCACGCACGGCGGTGCGGCGCCGAACATCGTCCCGGACCTGACGAGCGGCCGCTGGTACCTGCGCACGCCCGTGGACGGGAATCTCGACGCCATGATCGAGCGCTTCAGCGCCATGGCCGATGCCGCCGCGGCGGGGACGGGCTGCACGGTCGACCTCGAGATCGACCCGGCCAACCGATGCCGCACAATGCTCAACAACCCCACGCTGCTGTCGATCTGGCGGCGCCATCTGGCCGATGCGGGCATCGCCGACGATCCGGTGGACCCGAACCCCGGCAGCACGGACATGGGCAACGTCAGCCACGAGGTGCCGACGATCCACCCCTACCTGGCCATCGGGCCTCGGGGCACGCCCGGCCACTCGCACGAGTTCGCCGACCACGCCGGCGGGGAGGACGGCGACCGCATGCTGCCGAACGCGATCCGCATCCTCGCGGCCACGGCGATCGACCTGGTCCGCGACCCAGCGCTGGTCGAGCGTGCCTGGGACGAGCTGCGCGCGCAGGGCGGCGGACGCCGTCGGGGACAGGAGCCGGCGGGCTGAGCGACATCCTGGCCGGACAGCCGTCCGACGAGGCGCTGCTGGCCGAGCTATACGACCTCGAGCACGATGAGATCGCCGACGACCTCGTCTTCTACCGCGAGCACGCGCGCCGGCATCGAGGCGCGGTCGCGGACCTGGGCTGCGGCTCGGGACGGCTGTTCCGGCCCTTCGCCGACGGCGGTGCCAGCCGCATCCTGGGCATCGACGGGTCACCGGCCCTCCTCCACCGCGCGGAGGCGCGCATCGGCTCCGACGGCATGCTCCAGCGAATGCGGGACGAGGGGCGCATCGAGCTGGCCGAGGGCGACGTGCGAACGGTGCGGCGCCGGGATCGGTTCCGGTTGGTGGTGCTGGCCGGCGTCATTGCGCACCTCGACGGTCCCGAGGACTGCCTTCGCACTCTCTCGGCGGCAGCGCGGCTGCTGGACCGGGACGGCTGGCTGATCGTGGACACCATCGGTCCCGGCGGCCTGCCCCCACGCGACCTGCCGCTGAGCGTCGACTGGGAGCGCCGCATGGGGGATCGGCGCGTGATCCGGCGCAGCGCCCTCGTGCGTCGCGAGACGCCGGACGGGCTCCACGTCGCGTACAGCACGCTCACGGACGTGATCGAGCCCGATGGTACGATGGGCAGGCTTCCGGCTGGCTTCCGCCTCTGGTATCCATCACCTACCGCGCTCATCGGCCTGGCCGAGGAGGCGGGGCTGGCCGTCGAGGCCGGGTACGGGTCTCACGACCTGGATCCGCTCGACAACGAGAGCGAGCGCTGCATCGTCGTGCTGCGCCGCACGGCCGATCCGGGCAGTGGGTGAGGGGATGGCAGGCGAACAGATTCGGCTCCTGGTGGTTGAGGATGTCCCGCAGGTGGCGTCGCACATCCGAGCGCTGCTCAACGCCCAGTCCCAGATCAAGATGCTCGACGTCGTGACCGCCGGAGACCGCGCCGTCCCGAGCGTGTCGGACATGAAGCCCGACGTGGTGATCGTCGACGCGCTGCTCCAGGGACGCGTCAGCGGGCAGCAGGTCGCCGAGCAGATCCGTCGGGCCGAGCCGCAGGTCGGCGTAATCATGCTGACCGTCCCACAGAACCCGGTGCGCGAGGATGCCGAGCGCGGGGTCGACGCCGTCCTGACCATGCCGTTCACCGGCTTCGACCTGACCACGATGGTTCGCAAGGTGGGGGAGACGCGCGCGGTCGAGTCCGCGCGCTCCGGCTCGCTGGTGGTGAGCCTCTTCAGCCCGAAAGGCGGCGTCGGGCGCACGACGCTGGCCTACAACCTGGCCGTGGCCCTCGGCGAGGGCCATCGGGTCTGCCTGGTGGACGGCTCGCTCCAGTTCAGCGACCTCCGCGGGCTGCTCCGCGTGCCGGCCGTGGCGCCCAGCATCGTCAACCTGCCGACCGACCGCATCAAGGAGTCGGACCTGGGCGAGGTCGCGTGGCGCGACCCGTCGGGCATCGACATCCTCCTGGCGCCGCCGCGGGTCGAGATGTCGGAGATGATCACGACCCGCGACATCGAGAAGGTGCTCTCGCTGCTGCGGCAGCTGTACGAGTTCGTGATCATCGACACGCGCGCGGGCCTGTCCGACGACGTGCTGGTCTTCCTGGATTCCTCCGACCTCATCCTGCAGGTGCTCAGCTACGACGCCATGGCCATCCGCAGCCTGGCGATGGCCGGGGAGGCCTTCAACGCCATCGGCTACCCACCCTCGAAGCTGGCGACCGTGCTGAACCGATCCGATGCGATGGGCGGCTTCGACCGATCCGACGTGGAGCAGGCGCTGGGCTTCAAGATCGACTACGAGGTGCCGTCCGACGGCCGCCTGGTGCTGAACGCGAACAACGAGGGGATCGCCTTCGTCAGCTCGAGCCCGGAGGCGCCGATCGCGCAGGCCGTGAAGCGCGTCGCCGATTCGCTGGCGACCCACCTGCGCGAGCGCTCGCCGGCGCTGGCCCGGCGCTAGCGCCGCCTCCCCGAGCCACTCGAGCATCGCGTGGAGCAGCACCACGATCCGCGTCCGATCGGCGTCTTCGACTCCGGCGTGGGCGGGCTGACGGTCCTCGCCGAGCTGCATCGCCGCCTGCCGGACGAGCCGACGATCTACCTCGGCGACAACGCCCGCACCCCGTACGGGCCGCGTCCGGCCGACGAGGTGCGGCGCTTCACGCTGGCGGCCGTTGAGTGGCTGCTGGCGCAGGACGTCAAGCTCCTCCTGCTGGCCTGCAACACGGCGACGGCCCGCGCGCTGCCGCAGGTCCGTGAGCGAGCGGACGTGCCGGTCCTCGGCGTCATCCGCCCCGGCGCGGTCGCGGCGGCCGCGGCGACCCGGTCCCGGCATGTCGGCGTCATCGCCACCGCCGGCACGGTGGAGTCGGGGGCGTACGTCGACGCCATCGTCGAGGCCGATGCGCACACCGTCGTCGCCCAGCTCGCCTGCCCTGAGCTGGTACCCATGGTGGAGGCCGGGATCCTGGACGGGCGTCGCGCCGAGACCGTGCTGCGCGGCTACCTCGACCCGATGCTGGCGGCGGAGCCCGAGATGGACACGCTCCTCCTCGGCTGCACCCACTACCCGCTCCTGCGCGACCCGATCGAGCGGATCGTGGGAGCGGGGATCTCGGTGGTCGATTCCGCGTTCACCACGGCGCTGGCCGTCGAGGATCTGCTCGACGCCCTGGGACGTCGCGCACCCGGTGGAGGGACCCCGCGCCACCGCGTCGCGACGACCGGCGACGTGGATGCCTTCGTCACGGTCGCCGAGCGGCTGTTCGGGGACCGGCTGCCGGACGTGGAAAGCGTCGAGATCGAGTCCCAGGCGCCGCTTCCCGTAGACTGAGGGCATGGCCCGAAACAGCAGCCGCCTCGGCGCCGGCATCGTCGTCGGCGGCCTCCTCGCCCTTGGTGCGAGCGTCGCGTCGCGCGAGATCATGCGTCGCGCCGGCACGCGCCTCATCGACTGGCGTGCCGTGCGTCGCATCGCCGAGCAGCGACTCGGAGAGGCCGGCGCGCCGCTCGACGCGCGGCTGCGAGCCGAGGCGGAGGCGTTCTACCGGTCGACCCTGCTGCGGATCGAGCCCGTCGTGGCCGAGGAGATCGGCTCGCCGCTGCCCGAGGCGCTCGAGGTTCCCGCGGTGGTCGACCGACTCGAGTGGGTCGACCTCAACGTCGCGACGTTCCGCGTGCTGTTCGACCGCATCGAAACGACGCTGCTGGAGCAGCAGTCCGGCCCGGACACCGCGGGCCGCGCCATGTCGCGCCTGGTCAACCGGACCCTGAGCAACCAGCAGCTCGGCTTCATGCTCGCCTTCCTGGCGCGCAAGGTGCTCGGCCAGTACGACGTCAGCCTGCTGGCCGCCGGCCCCGAGGTGCGCGGCCGCCTGCACTTCGTGGAGCCCAACATCCTGGGGACGGCCGCCGCCCTGCGGCTGCCCCGCGACGAGTTCCGCACCTTCATCGCCCTGCACGAGGCGACGCACGCCTTCGAATTCGAGGCGCATCCGTGGCTGCGGCCGTACTTCGCCGGGCTCGTCGGGGAGACGATCGAGCTGCTCGCGGCGGAGTCGGGCGGCCTCATGGCCCGGGTGCGCGAGGCGGTCGCCGGCGGCAGCGGCCACTGGCTGGAGCGCATCATGACGCCGGGGCAGCGCGACCTCTTCAACCGGACGCAGGCCCTGATGTCGCTGCTCGAGGGCTACTCGAACCACGTCATGAACGCGGCCGGCGAGCGCATCCTGCCCAACTTCCACCAGATCCACGACCAGTTCGAGCGACGCGGCGAGCGCCGCGGGGCGCTGGAGCGGGCGATCATGCGCATCACGGGCCTGGACCTGAAGATGGAGCAGTACGCCGCCGGCGAGCGCTTCGCCGATGCGGTCATCACGGCCCGTGGCCGCGAGTTCCTCAACCGCGTCTGGAGCGGACCCGAGGTGCTGCCGACGCTCGAGGAGATCCGCACCCCCGACCTGTGGATCTCCCGCATCGAAGGAGCCGGGTCCTGAGCGCGGCGGCGCTGACCGTCCTCGCGACGCCGATCCTGGGGGCGCCGCTGTCGCGCGAGCTGGTCGGTCGGATCGAGGAGGTCGACGGCGTCCGTTGCGCGCGGATCAGCGCCGATGGACAGATCCACGGCGACGCCGACGAAGGCGCCTTCGCCGCTGCGGAGGTGCTCCTGCTCGGCTCGATGCCGGCGTCCGTGCTCGACCAGGTCCTCGCCCGCGCCCCACGCCTGCGCTGGATACACTCCGCGTCCGCGGGCGTCGACCGGATCGCGACACGGCAGGTCCGAGAGCGCGGACTGGTGGTCACCAACGCGCGCGGCGTCTTCAGCCGACCCATCGCCGAGTACGTGGTGATGATGTCGCTGGCCATCGCGCATCGGCTCCCGCAGCTCCTGGAACTGCAGCGCGAGCGGACCTGGCAGCCGCTGCGCGGTCGGGAGCTGTCCGGCCTCACGGTCGGGATCGTCGGGTACGGCAGCATCGGCGTCGAGGTGGCGCGGCTGCTGGAGCCGTTCGGCTGCCGGGTGCTCGCCACGCGGCGGCATCCCGACCGGGGGTCCGGGGGCGCGCGCAACGTCGAGCTGATGGGGCTGGACCACCTGCACGACCTGCTCCGCGCGTCGGACATCGTGGTCGTGGCGGCGCCGCTGACCGACGAGACGGCCGGCCTGATCGGTGCGCCCGAGCTGGCGGAGATGCGCGAGGACGCCTGGCTGATCAACGTCGCCCGCGGTCGTCTCCTGGACGAGGTGGCGCTGCGACGGGCGCTCGAGTCCGGCTGGATCGGCGGCGCGGTACTCGACGTCTTCACCGAGGAGCCACTGCCCTCCGACTCGCCCCTCTACCGCATGCCGAACCTGGTGATCACGCCGCACACCTCGTGGTCGTCCGACCGCGTGGCGGAGCGCACGGTCGAGCTGTTCGTCGAGAACCTGCGCCACGACCGGGCCGGCGAGCCGCTGCGCAACGTCGTGGACCTGGCAGCAGGCTACTGAGCCGATGCAGGTCACCATCGTCGGCCTTCCCGGCAGCGGGAAGACGACCGTCTTCAACGCGCTGACCGGCGGCCATGCCGAGACGGGTGGCTTCTCCGGTGGGCGCGCGGCGCCGAACGTGAGCGTGGTCAAGGTGCCGGACGAGCGCCTGGACCGGCTTGCGGCGCTGTTCAACCCCAAGAAGACGACCCACGCCGACGTGACCTACGTCGATGTCGCCATCCCCGCCGGCGCCGCCCGGGAGGGAACCATCAACCCGGACGTCCTGGCCCAGATCCGCAACGCCGATGCGCTGCTGCACGTCGCCCGCGCCTTCGACGATCCGGCCTCGGCGGTGTCCGCCGACCCGTGGCGCGACGTCGACGACCTGGACGTGGAGTTCACGGTGGCCGATCTGTCGGTCATCGAGAAGCGGCTGGAGAAGCTGCGCACGCAGGGTCGCCACGGCTCGCAGGCGGAGCGCGATGCGGCCCAGCGCGAGCAGGAGCTGCTGGAGCGCATCGAGCCGCACCTGTCCGATGGGAAGCCGATCCGCTCGTTCGGCCTCACCGACGACGAGGAGCTGCTGCTGCGGGGATACCGCTTCCTGACCCAGAAGCCCGTGCTCGTGGTGCTGAACGTGGACGAGGGGAGGCTGCCGGAGGCGGCGACGCTCGAGGCGGCCGGCCGCGAGCGCTACGCGCAGCCGCACACCGACGTGGCGGTGCTGGCCGGCAAGATCGAGGCGGAGATCGGCGAGCTGAGCGATGAGGACGCGCGCCTCTTCATGGATGACCTTGGGATCGCCGAGCCGTCACGCGGCCGGGTGATCCGTCTGACCTACGCGCTGCTGGGCCTCTTCAGCTTCTTCACCGCGGGCGAGGACGAGTGCCGGGCGTGGACGCTGCGCACGGGCTCGACGGCCGTGGATGCGGCCGGCGCCATCCACTCGGACCTGGCGCGCGGCTTCATCCGCGCCCAGGTCATCGGCTACGAGGACCTGCTGGACGCCGGATCGATGGCCGAGGCGCGCAAGCGCGGCACGCTGCGTCAGGAGGGGAAGGGCTACCTGGTGCAGGACGGCGACGTCATCGAGGTGCTGTTCAACGTCGGCCGCTAGGGCTTCTCGAGCTCCACGATCATCGAGCGGAACTCGTCGCTCTGCTCGACCAGGAACGTGTCCTCTTCCTCGACGCCCACGCTCATCGACGCGCGAAGCTTCTCGTCGCTGATGTAGGTGAAGCCGTGCGAGCGCTCCAGCTCGCGGGCGACGGCTTCGACCAGCGTGTCCTCCTCGTAGGTCTCGAGCACCGTCCGGCGCGCCGTCTCCACCATCCCGGCGAACTCGGCTGGAGTAAGGTCGCGCTCGGAGACGAGGAGCGCATCGGTCAACAGGTCGGTGGCGCCCTCGTGGAGCTCGTAGAAGAAGAGTCGCATCCACCGATGATAGACCGATGCCCGAGCTGCTGATCGTCGGCGGCCTGACCGTCGACCGCTTCGCCGACGGCCGGCGGGCGGCGGGTGGGTCGGTGCTGCACGCCGCGGTGGCGGCGTCCGGCGAGGGGGTGCGCCCGACGATGGCGACCGTCGCGGGTGAGGAGCCTGAAGCGCGTGCGGGTCTCGATCGCCTGCGCGCGATGGGCCAGGTCGTCGTGCAGGCATCGCCGCGCACGACCACCTACGCGCACTCGGAAGTCGACGGTCGGCGCGTGCTGGTCCTCGAGGCATCCAGCGATCCGATCCAGCCCGCAGCGTTGCCGAACCTGCCGGTGGTGGAGGTCGCCCTCTTCGCCCCCATCGCGGACGAGCTGCCGGCCGCCGCCATTCACGACCTGCGATCGCGCGTCCACCCCGGCCTCACCGTGCTCCTGATCCAGGGCTGGCTGCGCCGGCTGGTCGTCGGGGAGCCGGTCCACCCGCTGCCGCTCGCGGCCATCCCGGACGAGCTGTGGGATGCGTTCGCCCTGGCCGATGCCATCGTGGTGTCGACGGAGGACATCACCGAGACGCCGGGTGATCCCTTCGCCCAGGCCCTCGACGTCCGCGGACGGATCGGGCCGCGACCGATCCTGGTGCTCACGCTCGGGACGGAGGGCTACCTGCTCGACGATCCGCAGGCCCCTCGCATCGTGGCCAGCATGCCGCGCACCGTCGTCCGGGACGTGCCGTCGGTTGGGGCGGGCGACACGTTCGGTGCCGCGCTCGCGCTGCACCTGGGCGCCGGCCGCGATGCGGCGTCGGCGGCCGAGGCTGCCACCGAGCGGGTGATCGCGGTGCTGGAGGCCCGACGAGGCTAGGCGGTTCGTCGCGTCGGCCGTGCCTCGCGGCGTGCGCGCCGCTCCGCTGCCTCGACCCAGCGCCGGAGGCGCCGGAGCCTCCGTTCGACGGTGAGGCGGGTCCGGCCCACCTCCGCCATCGAGCCGCCGCGCCCCAGGGCGAAGGCGATGTCGAGGACGCGTGACGCGGCGGCGGCGGCCTCCATGGCCCCGCGCAGATCGCCACGGTGCCGCTCGCGGATTCGGGCGACCTCGATCCAGGCGGTCGCCGCGTCCACGGAGGCGCGCCGCGTCCCGAGCGTCCAGAGCTCCTCGGCACGCTCCACCTCGCCGAGCGCGATGAGCAGGCGAGAGGCGACCCGGCGCAGCGCGTTCGCCTCGGCCGGATCCGTGACGCTCGCCTGGGCGGTCTCGACCAGCTCGAGCGCCTCGTCGACGGCGCCGGCACGCAGCAGGTCGAGCGCCATACCGCGGGGATCGAGCACCGGGGCCTCTCGCCAGCCCCCGGCGCGCAGGTGGCACAGCTGCGCCTCCAGCAGCGCCAGGCTGACGACGTCCTGGAAGTTGTGGTCGAGCACCTCGGCCAGGATGTCCGGTGACCCGCCGGCCAGGTAGCCGAAGTAGCGCGCCGGGACCTCGCTGCCGGCGCAGTCCGAGATGCGGTGAACGCCCAGGACGCCGGACTCGACGTCGGCCAGGCGTGCACCACCCAGCGGACGGCGGAAGAGGCGACGGGCGTGCGGCAGCAGGTCGTCGTGAGCGGCGGGGATGCCCACCTGCTCGCGGTGGAGTCCGTGGACGGTCAGGCGCGCCGCCAGCATCGGGACATCGAACGCGCGGCCGTTGTACGTGACCAGCCGGTCGAAGGCGGCGAGGTCGCGGACGAGCGCGCGGAGCAGCGCCCGCTCGTGCGGGTAGTCGGGGAGCAGGAACTGCCTGACCGTGACGCGCTCACCGCTCACCCGCGCCACGGCGGCGAGGAAGATCACGGTCCCCGCGCCGGTGGAGAGGCCCGTCGTCTCGGTGTCGAAGTAGGCCGCCGGCGGCAGCGCGGCGAGCGCTTCGGCGGCGGCGTTGGGCACCGTGGTGCTTCGCTCCACGACGAGCGCCGTTCCTCCCTCCAGGACGTCGGTGCGGGCGTCGAACCAGCGCGCCAGGGTTCCGGCGCGGTCGTCGACGTGGGACTCGGGACGGCACGGGCGCAGCACGGCGTTCTGCGCCGCCCGGACGCCGGCGAGGCGATCGGCGAAGGAGCGCTGCGAGACGACCATGGAACTCGGCCTCAGCTCATCCCGGCGAGCAGCTCGGACACGACCTGCTTGCCGCGATGGCCGACCTCGATGGCCGGACCGACGCAGGCCGGACAGCCATCGGCGCACGGACATCCGTCGACGGCCTCGCGGCAGGCCCGCACCAGGTCATCGGTGAGGGAGAAGAGCCGCTCGGAAAGCCCGACGCCGCCGGGGACCGCGTCGTACAGGTAGAGCGTGGGCCGGCCGGTGAAGGGTGCCTGGACCTGGGCCAGGACCCCGAGGTCCCGTGGGTCGCACATCAGCAGCAGGGCGGCCGTGGTTCGCGCCACCCGCGCCAGGCCGATGAGCGCCCCGTCGAGCGTGTCCCGGTCGTACCGGTTCACGAGGGCCGCCGGCGGGACGAGCCAGCAGGCGGTCGTGTGCATCTCGGTCTCCGGCAGGCTGATCGAGCCCCAGCCGACGTTCTCGTGGGTGTGGTACTTGAGCTTCTTGAACATCGTCACCTTCCAGGCGACCATCACCTCGCCGCGCTGGCGCAGCCCGGCCGGCGGCCCATCGGCCTCCTCGAAGACCTCGAGCACCTTCAGGGTGACGCCGAGGTCCGCATCGGTGTAGTAGTCGACGTCCGTGCGGGTGACGAAGGCCTTGCGCTCCTCCCAGTCGAGCTCGTCGACGTGGTACTGCACGCCCTGGTGGATGTAGATGGCCTTGGGGTGGACCAGGAGCGGGGCGGCGAACAGGTCGATCTCGCCCAGCACGCGGTTCCGGTCGCCAGTGGTGTCGACGATGACGACGTTCTCCGGTGCGCCGGTGCGCAGGCTGAAGTCGCTGGCCGGGAAGTTCTCGTGGCTCCAGTAGAACCGGTCGTCCTCCGCGCGCCGGATCCAGCCGTCCTCCTGCAGCACGTCCAGGAGCATCGGCGTCTCGGCGATCCCGAAGCGTTCCGTGGCAGGCACCGGCAGCTCGAAGCTCGACGCCCGCAGGTGGTTCATCAGGACGTAGAGGTTGTCGGGGTTGATGAGGCCGTGCTCGGGCGAGCTCTCGAACAGGTACTCGGGGTGCGCGGCCAGGAACTGGTCGATGGGCGCCGATGAGCACACCAGGGCGGAGAGGCTGGTGCCCGCCCTCCGTCCGGCACGTCCCATCTGCTGCCAGGTGCTGGCGATGGTGCCGGGGTAGCCGATGCTGATGGCGGCGTCCAGCGAGCCGATGTCGATGCCCAGCTCGAGCGCGTTGGTGGCCACCACGCCACGGACGCGACCCTCGCGCAGGCCGGCCTCGATCTCGTGGCGCTCGTTCGGGAGGTACCCGCCCCGATAGCCCCGGATGGTGTGCGGGTGGCCGGGCGGGGGAGCGAACGTCTCGCGCAGGTAGGTGGTCAGGACCTCGACGGAGGTGCGCGAGCGGGCGAAGGCGATGGTCTGTACGCCGCCGCGGATGAGCCGCTCGGCCAGGCGCTGGCCCGTGAGCAGCGCCGAGCCGCGGATGCCGAGCTCCTCATTCGCCACCGGGGGGTTGATGACGAGGACGTGCTTGCGCCCGGCCGGGGCGCCGTTGTCGTCGATCAGCTCGACCTGCGCCTCCAGCACGCGCTCGGCGAGCTCGCGCGGGTTGGCAATGGTGGCGCTGGCGCAGATGAAGGTCGGATCGGCGCCGTAGTGGTTGCAGACCCGCCGCAGGCGGCGGATGACGTTCGCGACGTGGCTGCCGAAGAGCCCGCGGTAGGTGTGGAGCTCGTCGATGACGACGTAGCGCAGGTTCTCGAACAGCTTGTACCACTTGGTGTGGTGGGGAAGGATCGCCGCGTGGAGCATGTCCGGGTTGGTGATGACCACTTGCCCCGCGGCGCGCACCACGCTGCGGATGTTCGCCGGCGTGTCGCCGTCGTAGGTGTGGGTCTTGAGCCCGAGCTCCGCGGCCGCCGCCAGTGCCCGCAGCTCCACCAGCTGGTCGGCAGCCAGCGCCTTGGTGGGGAAGAGGTAGAGCGCCCGCGCCGCGGGGTCCTGCGCCACGGCGTCGAGGACGGGGAGGTTGTAGCAGAGCGTCTTGCCCGAGGCGGTCGGCGTGACCACGACCACGTTTCGGCCCCCGCTGGCCGCCTCGAAGGCGGCGGCCTGGTGGGTGTAGAGCGCCTCGATCCCGCGCCCGCGCAACCCGTCCACGAGCCGGGGATCGATACCGGCCGGCCACGGCGCGTGGCGTGGCGGTCGAGGCGGCAGCTCCCGGTGGGCTGCGACCAGCGGCGCGAGGTCGGGGCTGGCCAGGAGGGCGGCGATCGCCTCGTCGGCGTTGCTCGGGGGTGCGGTCAGCATCGGCTCCTCCAGGCGCGAATTAGAACGGACGTTCGGTGCAACCTAGCACAGGTGTTCGAATCCTCGAGGGCCGATGCGACAGCTCTGCTGTCGCGACGTGGCGGTCGAGGTTGTCCGGTGGGCTAGACTTGGCGCCGATGACCGCCATGGATCTGCCCGCCGACGACGCGCCCGCACCGCGCCGGCGCGCGCCTCGCGTGCCGCTGCCCGCCTCCCGTCGCGGAGTGGCATGGCTGGTGGTGCTCGTGATCGTCGGGATCTTCCTGGCCGTCCAGTTCGGCCGGCAGGTGTACGCGAACTGGGAGATCGGCCGTCGTGCGGAGGCGATCCAGGCGCAGATCGCCGACGTCGAGGCGCAGAACGCGCAGCTCCAGGCCGAGCTCGACTACCTGCGCAGCGACGCCTACGTCAGCGCTGAGGCCCGTCGCCTCGCGAACCTCGGAGCTCCCGGGGAGCAGGTCCTGATCATCCCGCCCGGCGCCGAGCAGCCGGTGCCGCAGCAGATCGCCGCGGCG
>DASTYP010000083.1:0-5196 GCA_035764845.1 Candidatus Limnocylindria bacterium | reverse complement strand
TGGAACCAGTTCGAGAGCCACAGCGAGCCGTCGTCGCCGTGCAGCTCGATGCCGCGCTGGCGAGCCGGATCCGCGACGTAGAAGTTCACCGTGAGCCGCGTCACGAGGCCGGAGGCGAACGTCAGCGTCGCCACGATCCAGTCCGGCGCCACGATCTCGAACGCGCTGCCGTCCCGGGCCATCCGGGTGGGCTTCAGGCGTCGGGCATCGGCGTGGACCTCCGCCACCGGGCCGAACAGGGCGGTCAGGAGCGTCACGGGGTAGATGCCGACGTCGAACAGCGGTCCGATCTCGTAGAAGGCGCGCGGTTGCGCATGCCACGCCTCGATCCAGCCCCAGTTCACGTCGGCGTACGCCATCCGCACCTCGCCCAGGCGGCCCTCGTCCAGCCACCTGCGCGCGGTCTGGGCCAGCTCGCCGAGGTGGACGATCGGGGCCGCGCCCACGAGGACGCCCCGCTCGGCGGCGGCCGCCAGGAGGTCGCGCGCATCTTCGCTGGTGGTCGCGAGCGGCTTCTCGCTGAACAGGTGCCGGCCGGCTGCCACGACGCGATGCCCTATCGGCACGTGCGCCGACCACGAGGTCAGGTTCGCGACAATCTCGACCTCGGGGTCGGCGAGCAGCTCGTCCAGCGAGGCGTGGACGCGCGCGGCGTGCGCCTCGCCGAAGGCAGCGGCCCGGGCGGCGTCGAGGTCGGTGACCGCGACCAGCCGCACGTTCGGCTGGCGCGCCAGGTCCTCGGCGTAGCGTCCGGCGATGTCGCCGCAGCCGACGATCCCGACGCCGGCCGTCATCGGCCCAGCCACCCGGCCAGCGCCTTGCGGGCGGCCCTTATCTCGTCGCGCGGGTCGTAGGACTCGGGCTCGTGCTCGACGCTGATGCCACCGCGATAGCCGATGTCGCGCAGCGCGTCCACGCAACGCTCCAGCGGGACGACACCCTCGCCGTAGCCACAGGTCTCGTGGGGGACGCCGGCGTGCCGCACGTCCTTCAGGTGCACGTGCAGCACCCGGTCTCCGAGCTCCAGGATGGCCGCCGCGGCGTCGTACCCCTGCGTGCCGAACCAGCCGGTGTCGACGGTCGCCCCGATGCGCCCGCCGGCGTCCTCGCCGATCCTGGCCCGGACATCGCCCGGCGTCTTCTCCGGGTGGTTCTCCAGCCCGAATCGCAGGTCGTGCTCCTCCAGCAGGCGCACCAGGGCATCCCGGTCGTCCTCGAGGAGCTTCGTGCCGCCACCCAGGATCGGCGCGCTGACGGCGACTGCCAGGCGACACACCGCCGCGACCCGCTCGGCATCGTTCCCGAACCAGCCGGCCAGGCTGGTGACCGTGACGCCCCGGTCGCGCAGCACGCTCACGGCGGCCGAGACGTGCTCGGGCGTGGCCCACCGGGCGTTGAGATGCCCCTCCCACAGGTCGATCGCGTCGAATCCGAGGTTCACCGCCTCGTCGATGAGGGCGGCGAACCGCTCGCGGAACGTCTCGATCGGCGAGAAGGCCTCGTTCGTGGCGCGGTCGCCGGCACCCCAGTCGGGGATGCTCCACCCGGCTTCGCGAGCAACGAAGTTGGCGGTCATGAAGGAGGCGGTCGGCGCGAACGCATCGGGATCGGTCATGGGGCAACTCTGGCACGCCGGCGCGCCGAAGCGCGCCGCATCGGCACATAGGCCGATCGGGCCATTGGAGGCATAGGAGGTGGAACGTATACTCGCTCGCGTGTTGCTTCCGGGCACCTCCCGGTGGGCAGCGCACGAACGCACGAACGAGCCCGAGCCAAGGGAGCCTGCCACCCGATGATCGACGAGCCGATCGCCCAGCCGCAGCCGAAGTCGCAGCCCGCGTCGCCGACGCCGGACTGGAAGCTGGAGGTGGGGGAGGGAACCCTCCTGCCGCGCTCCGCGCTGAGCGTGCTGACCAGCCTCAACGAGCGTGTCGCGAAGGGCAACATCGACGACCTCGTGCCGATTGCCACCGGTTTCGTGCCGATGGACAAGACCATCGGCGGTGGTCTCCGACCGGGTGAGCTGATGCTCATCGGCGGGGCGCAGGGCCAGGGCAAGACGACCATGGCGCTGCAGATGGCGCGCAACATGGCCGCATCAGGCCAGGCGACCGTCCTCTACGTCTGCTTCGAGCACGACGAGGAGTACCTCATCCAGCGCATGGTCGCGATGGAGTCGGCGCTCTCCCACCTGCCGCAGAAGTCGGGCGCGGTGAAGATCCAGGACGTCAAGAAGGAGGTGGTGAGCTCGTACACCGCCTCTGCCGAGACCGGCACGAAGGCCAAGCTGGGCGCGAACCCGCGCCTGCGGCCGTCCCTCGAGCGCATCGCGCGCTACGGCTCGAACCTGTACCTCATGCGCGGCACGGCGACGCAGACGACCATCGAGAACCTGCGGGCGCTGGTGCGCGAGCACCGCGGGTCCGATGACGAGCGTCGGCTGGTGCTGTTCGTCGACTACCTCCAGAAGGTGCCGGTCATCCCGGAGCCGAACACCGAGGAAGAGAAGGTCACCCGGATCGTGTCGGGGCTCAAGGACATCGCGCTGGCCGAGTCGGTCCCGGTGGTCGCGATCGTGGCCGCGGACCGCGAGGGGCTGAAGGCCAAGCGCCTGCGGAACCACCACCTGCGCGGCTCATCGGCCATCAACTACGAGTCCGACATCATCCTGATCCTGAACGACAAGTACAACATCGTCGCCAAGGTCAACATCGAGTTCAATCCGTACCAGGCGCAGCGCTACCGCGACTGGGTGGTGGCGACGATCGAGAAGAACCGCGGCGGCCAGGACAACGTCGACCTCGAGTACGAGAAGCTCTTCGAGTACAGCTGCTTCGATCCGACGGGGCGGATCACCGCGGAGAAGCTGATCGAGGAGCGGCTCTACAACGACTGACGGTCCGGCACCGATGACGGCCGGGCCGCAGTTCGACCCCTACGCCGTCCTGCAGGTCGTGCCGACCTGCGAGCAGGAGGTGGTGCACGCCGCGTTCAAGGCGCTGGCGATGCGGTACCACCCCGACCGCGACGGCTCCCGTCGCGCCGCCGACCGCATGGCTGAGCTCAACCGTGCCTACGCGCTGCTGCGCGATCCCGACGGCCGCCGCGCCTTCGATCGCAGCCGCCGCATGACGGTGGCCGGCGTGTCGGTGGCCGCGAGCGCCTCGGGCGCTCCGACGGCGCCGGGCACGAGTCGGCCCGCCACCGGGGGACCGGGAGCCAGCGTGCTGTCCTTCGGCCGCTACTCGGGTTGGTCGCTGGGCGACCTGGCCCGTCGTGACCCCGACTACCTGCTCTGGCTGTCGCGCCACTCGTCCGGCATCCGCTACCGCACCGAGATCTACAGCCTGCTCCGCACGATGGGCGTCTCCGCCGCCTAGCACGCGGGCGTCGCGCTACCCTTGGGCGGCCAATGACCGATGCCCTGCCTCCGCTCCGCGCTGTCTTCCTCGACATCGGCGATACCGTGATGCGCCCCAATCCGTCGTGGGAGCACGTCTACGCGCTCGCCTTCGAGGAGTTCGGCATCCACGTCGAGATCGACCGCCTGCGCGATGCCCTGCGCAAGGCCTACCACCACGGCGGGTGGGGGACCGAGGGCGGCTTCGAGGCTGACGAGGAGACGAGCTTCCGCCGCACGGTGGAGATCGACGCCGCGGCGATCGGAGAGCTCGGGCTTCCCGAGATGCCCGAGGCGTTCTACCGGCGCCTGGCGGACCTGTTCATGGTCACCAGCCACTGGCACGTCTTCCCCGATGCCTACCCGACGCTCGTTGGGCTCAAGGAGCGCAGCCTGATCGTGGGTGCCGTGAGCAACTGGGTCTGGAACCTGCCGGAGCTGCTCCACGCCCTGGACCTGGTCGCGCACTTCGACTTCATCGCCGCCAGCGCGCGCATCGGCTTCGAGAAGCCACATCCGCGCATCTTCGCGTGGGCGCTGGAGCAGGCGAAGGTCGAGCCGGCCGCCGTGCTCCACGTCGGCGACCATGTGGACGCGGACGTCGAGGGCGCCCGTGCCGTCGGCGTCGGCGCCGTGCTGATCGACCGGACCGGCCGCTACCCGGCCGAGGCCGTGCCGGACGGCGTGCCGGTCATCCGCTCCCTGAGCGAGCTGCTGCCGCTCGTCGACGCGCGGCTCGACGGCCATGCCTGACGCGAGCAGTTGGCGCTGCTTCGTGGCCGTGGCCCTCGGCGAGGAGCTGCGCGCGTCGCTGGCGGCGGCTGCTGACCGATGGCGCGCTCACCCCAACACGTCCGGCCTGCGCTGGACCGATCCCGACGGGTGGCACCTGACCCTGGCCTTCCTCGGCGACACCGATCCTGGACGAGTCCCGGCGTTGCTCGCGGCGCTGAACCGGGCGACCGGAGGCGCGGCTTCGGCCGCCTACCCGACTGGGGGCCTTGGCGCCTTCCCGTCGAGCGGACGGGCGCGGGTGCTGTGGTACGGCATGGAGGATCCGGAGCGCCACCTGCGGCGCCTCGCCGCGGCCGTGCGCCGGGAGCTCGGGTTGCCGCCCGACGACCGGTTCCGGGCGCACGTGACCCTGGCCCGAGCGCGCCACGATCCGGTTGACCTTCGGCCCTTCCTCGAATCGGCGGCTGCGCCCGAGGGTGTGCTCGACGTGACCGCTATTCACCTGATGCGTTCGCACCTCGGCCGCGGGCCGGCTCGCTACGAGTCACTCGCCGCCGTTCTCCTCGGAGGCAGTTCCACATGACCGATCGTCCCGCGACTCCACGCCCGCCCTACGTCGCCGTCATCGGTGACGGCGACCCGCGCGGCCCGGATGCGCACCGCATGCTCGAGTGGGCCGAGGAGGTGGGCCAGCACCTGGCGCGGGGAGGGGCGGTGGTGGTGACCGGCGGTCTCGGCGGCGTCATGCGGGCGGCGTCCCGCGGGGCTGTCGGTGCGGGCGGCGAGACCATCGGTCTCCTCCCCGGCGCGGAGGCTTCGGAGGCGAACGAGTACGTCCGCACGCCGATCGCCACCGGCCTGGGCGTCGTCCGCAACCTGGTCGTCGTCACCGCCGCCGATGCCGTGGTGGCCGTGGGCGGTCGGCACGGCACGCTGTCCGAGATCGGACTTGCGCTGCGGATGGGGCGCCAGGTCGTCGCGCTCAGCTCGTGGCGGATCGAGTCCGAGCACCGCCTGGGCGGTCCGCGCGTCCACCGCGTCCGCGACCCACGCGAGGCCGC
>DASTYP010000082.1:0-13341 GCA_035764845.1 Candidatus Limnocylindria bacterium | reverse complement strand
GGGCTCGTGGGACATCGGGCGGTCGGCGGAGGGGCGCTCGGCGGTTCGACGTAGCGGGGCTGGGTGGGCGAGAGGGCCGGACAGGTCCGGCCCCCCTCGCGTCGTGTGACGTCTCCTATCGGAGCTGGAAGCTCGCCGGGTCGTCCACGAGCTCGCCGCCGATGCGGACCCAAACGGTGTACGTCCCGGCACCAGCAAGGCTGCTGACGTCGAGGTTGTAGATGTACTTGCAGTCAACCTGCCGATAGACGCCGTTCGAGTCCTTCGGCTGGATGCTCAGCGCCTCATTAATGGCACCGCTCGCCGATGAGTTGTTCTTCGCCCAGCGCAGCTCGGCTGCCGGTAGGTCACACGTCGGAGCGAAGTCACCTGTGATCGTCGTGGAGCTCAGCGTCTCGGTCGTCTTCGGCACCCAGGTGTTGTCGTTCACCGTGATGTTCGAGATGTCCGCGCGCTGATTGGCATGCCAGCCGGAGTCAAGGGTGAGCTGAACCGCGAGGACCTCATCGGTGCCGCTATTGGTGTACGCGAGCGCATCCGCGTACGTCCGATACACCGCACCGGCGGTGTCCCAGCCACCTTGGACCTCGAAGCGGTCTGCGCTGACACCGGTGGTAATCAGGTTGGCGCCGCTTCCGGATGCCGCTCCCGAGCAGGTCTGGTCCGGCCCGTTGGGCGTGCCGTAGTACACGTGGATCAGCTTCTCCACGCCGTCATGCGTGACATAGATGTCCCACCGCAGCGAACCGCCGAAGCAGTCGCCCTCCGTGAAGAGGTAGTCGGCGCTGAGGTTGGTGATGTCCGCGAAGGTCAAGGTGTCCGCGGGGTCGAACCGCAGGATGGTGTACGGCGTGTCGGGCAGGACCGACTCCCACACCGGCGGATCGTAGGTGCGGGTCGTCGTGGTCGTGACGCTGGGCGCTGCGAGCAGATCGAACTGGACGGCGATCACGCCACGCTTCGAGGGCCAGTTGCTCGAGCCGTCAGGGTTGATGGCGCCACGAACCTCCGTCCGGTATGAGGTCGAGGTGGCGGTCACGGTGTCATCGGTGTAGGTCTGACGCGGATACAACGCCCAGGTGCCCTCGGTCTCTGGATCGGCGGCGATCACCGCCGGTGCCAGGGCAGCCGCCAGGACGGTCGCGGCAAGAATGGAGATGAGCCTTCTCATCGTTCCTCCCCCGTGCGATCCCGTTCCCCTACCAGCAGGTTCGCACGCATCCGCGTTTCGGGCCGGCGGAATCGGCCGGACGTGATCGGGGGAGCTCAGGGGCGCTGACTACGGCGCGGGCACTTCCCCCCGTCCACGGCGAACGTAGCAGGACTGGCTCGAAAGTACCAGAGGCTGGGCAACCAAACGACGAGGAAGAGCATCCACGGTCGGCCGCGTATATCGGTATATACGGCGGATTGATGGACGGGCATCGGGCAGCCCTTGATCAACCCGGTCGGATGTTGTGGTTGAGGTGGAAGACGTTGTCCGGGTCGTATCGGCGCTTGATCTGGGCCAGTCGCGCGAGCTTGGCGTCGTCGTAGGCGCGGCGGACACCGGCCTCGCCTTCATCGGTCAGGACGTTGACGTAGACGCCGCTCGCGAAGGGCGCCATGGCGGCACCGTAGGCGCGGGCGGCGGCAATGCGCTGCGAATCCTCGGCTGGGTCGAGCCAGCTGGTCGCGCCACCCCACTCGACCAGCGTGCGCCGATGGCTGAAGGCGGCCTCGTCGTCCCCCACCTCGCCGATCGCGCCGCCGTACGCCTGGAAGCCACCGTTCGGCACGCGCGTCCAGTCGTTCGGCTCGGGCCCATCCGCCACCCCTCGACCGATGAACGCCTCGATCGCCGCGTCCGACAGCTCGGTCAGGTAGTGGCCCTTCATGTACCGGCGCTTGCCGTGGTGGTGGTACTCGTCCGCGATGCCCTGCTGCTCGACGTAGCGCATCTCGCTGATGCTCTCCGTCACCGCCTCGCCGGTCGCGCCGCGGAAGGTCTGGAGGAATCGCCGCCCAGCGTCGAGATCGCCGACCCACACGAATCCGACGGTCACCACCGGACGGCCGTGGAGGTGCTCGGGGAGCTCCGGGTTGCCGGGAGCGACGGTGGTGGCGTCGGCGGTCAGGGTGGCCTGGCGTGGCGCATCGGGCAGGAGGTCGCGCCAGGCGCGGAGCGCCGCCGTCGCATCGGTCAAGCCGACGTAGCGGTCGACGACCAGCGCCGTGTGCGCGATCGGGTGCAGGCGGAACTCGAACTCGGTCACGATTCCGAAGTTGCCTCCCCCACCGCGCAGGCCGAAGAACAGGTCCGGGTGCTCCTCGGCGGTCGCGCGGATGGTCTCGCCATCGGCGGTGACCACGGTGTACGCCACGACGTTGTCGCAGGCTAGGCCGAACTGGCGCGCCAGCCAGCCCATGCCGCCCCCGAGGGTCAGGCCGCCGACGCCGGTGTGGCCCACGTTGCCCGCGGTCGTCGCGAGGCCGTGCGGCTCGGCGGACCGATCCAAGTTGCGGAGCAGCGAGCCGCCCTGGACGTGGGCGCGCCGCTGATCAGGGTCGATCCGAACCGCGTTCATGGGCCCCAGGTCGATCATCAGGCCGCCATCGGGCACGGACAGGCCGATCATGCTGTGGCCGCCGCACTTCACGCCGATCTCCAGCCCCGCATCGCGGCCGTATCGGACCGCCGCGGCGACGTCGGCGGCGGAGGTGCACCGGGCGATGACGGCGGGGCGCCGATCGATGATGGCGTTCCAGACCTCGCGATGGCCGTCGTACCCAGGGTGACCGGGCTGGACGACCTCGCCGGCGAAGCCGGGGATGCTGATCGGGCTCTGCATGGTCGTCCTCCTGTGCCTGCGCGGATGCGACTGGCGCACGCGCTTCTCATCAGTCAGACGGGATGCCAGTGCGCGACTCATCGGTGCGCCACGGAATGAACGGGGCCCGCCTCGGCAGACGGGCCCCGGAGACTTCGGCCTTGGCGGGCCCTTAGCCGCGTCAGCGGCGGAGTCGGATCGTGACCTCCTCGGCGGTGAAGCCGCAATCGAAGTTGCAGGCCTGGCCGAAGACGCTGGCGGTCGCCTGGCCGCCCTTGAAGAGGCCGGTATCACCAAAGACCTCGGCGGTCCACGGCTGCGCGGTCCCGTCGCAGGTCGCCTCGGCGAATCCGAAGCCCCGTACGGTGAACCGGCCGACGCGCTGCGTCAGCGCGATGTCGATAAACGCGGACGCGCCATCGGTGCAGCTCACGGTGCCCGTGACTGTCGCCGATCCCGTCTGCGCATCGAACGTAGCGACGGGATTTACGGTGAGGGCGATATCGGGCGGGGGCGGAGCCTCATCGACCGTGATCTCGAGGGTTCCACCGTTGCCGCCACCGTCGCTCTGATCGTCGATGACCAGGAAGACGTAGGTTTCGCCGGCCACGGCCGGGAAGGCGACGCCGCCGGGGCCACAGGCGACGACCGGGCCGAAGGCGCCCGGCGAGCCGGTCGCCACCAGGACGCCGGCGGGGTAATCCGATGCGGAAACGTCGACGAGCACGTAGATGTCCGTCGCCGGCGTGAACTCGTACCAGACCGACGCGTCGAGGGCCGGGGCGCCGCACTCGGTGTTGAGTTCGGCGTCGGACGCCTCCGTCGTCGCCTCGCTGGTCTCGAGGGTCTCCGAGAAGGGCAACGCCGTGATGACGGTGCGGCCCGCGAACGAATCGTTCGACGGTGCCGCGGCGAGGACGGGCGTCGCGAGTACCAGGGTGAAGAGCAGCACCGCGCTGCTCGGGAACGCCATGCGCTTCATCGGTGCACTCCTGAGGTCTACGGACTGGATGGCTGCCAGTGACGAATCCTCATCACCCCCTTCGGCTGACCTGTCGTCCGTGACCAGTTCAGCCGATGGTCACTGCGGGACGACTGCGGGGTTCAGCCGCTTCACCGTAACTACGGCTCCTCCGCGTCCGGAATGCGGTCCCAGACGACCGGGTAGATGGGCAGGCACCAGAAGTTCTTGCTGAAGGTCGGGATGCTGCCGGCCTCCCACTTCTTCCAGAAGATCTCGTACGCATCGGCGTCATTGCCGATGGGGACGTTGTCGTAGTCGGCGTGGTTCTCGCGGTACTGCGCCGCGATGTCCGTCGGATCGTCGCGCTCCTCCCCCATGCCGCCGGAATTGATGAAGTAGAAGGCGCCGACGTTCTCCTGGTCGACCCCGTTGTCGTCGGTGTAGCGCAGCCGCGCGTCGTCGTCGTAGCCGACGATGACCTTGAAGTGCTCGGTCGACCAGTGGCCGTCGCCCTGGTCCATGTACTCGTCGACGGCGACGAGCACCGGCACTCCGGCGGCCAACCAGCGCTTCAGGTGACCCAGCGCCTCGTCACGGCTGACGCCGTCGTACGTGTACGGCTGGGCCGAGAAGCCGAAGATCGAGCAGCCACGCACCAGCGTCTCCTGGAGCGTGCCGGGGCTGGGGTCGTCCTCGAAGATGCTGTAGACCGTCGGCGCGATCCCCAGGGTCCCGATGGCGATGATGATGTGCGCCCACGTCTGCCATCCGTCGTGGACGTTGTCGCCCATCCAGTGGCCGTTGCGCGAGGTCGGGTTGAACGCCCATGGCGCCCAGTAGCTGAAGGCGTGGGACAGCGAGTACGGCCCGCACCAGCGCGTGGACCCCTGGGACTGGCGCACGACGTCGCCCTGTAGGAACGCCTTGCGCGGCGGCGGCAGCTGGAGACGCGACAGGTCGAAGGTGTGGTCCATCCCCGCCTCGGCGACCTGGGCCTGGCCGATCGTGACGTCGCGCGTGGTGGTGACGGTGATGCCTGCCTCCTTCCCGTAACCGGAGACCGTGTACGTGCCGGCGGGAAGGTCCGGGATGGTGGCGAAGTCGCGTCGCGGGTGGGGCGTCAGCGTGCGAACCGGCGAATTCTCCAGATCGGCCTGATCGACGTACGAGAAGCCGGTGCAGGGCGTGGTGCACTCGGTGCCCGTCGCATCGCGATACGGCCCGTCCTTGTTGTTCCGCGGCTGCGTGGCCTTGGTCGACGAAATCGCGAGACGGTCGAGCCCCTCGTCATGGAAGACGCGGAGGATCCGCGCGCTGACGCCGGTGCGGAGGACGGCTCGGGTCGGCGTCGCCCGGGCCCGCGCCAGCGACGTCCCGGCAACCAGCTCGTTCGACTTGTAGGAGATGGCCTCCTCCGCGAAGAGCGGCGTCGGCCAGGCACAACGGATCTCGTAGTCGCCCAGCGCCGGCAGCACGAAGAGCGCGCCCGTATCGACGGCCAGCGGCAGGCCATTACGGGTCCGAACGTAGTGCGGAACCGCGCTCGAAACGCCAGCCGTGGTGATGGCGAAGTAGAGCTCATCCACCGGGTCGCCATTCCCCCACGTCAGGACCAGCAGCGTCTCGCCCTGCGCCCGGATCCAGCGCACCAAGCACATCCGCCACAGGTCGTAGAACGTGTCCGGGCCGATGCGCTCCACGCGGATCACGTCGAGCGCATCAGCCGGATGCGCGTCGATGAGGTCCTGCGCCGCCTCCCGGTCCTCGTAGAGCCCGAAGTGGCGCAGGAAACGGCCCGGACCCAGGTCGTGCAGGGACGGCTCGGCGAACGAGCCAGAAGCGTCGGCGTAGTCACGGAAGAGGTCGTCGACGGTCAGCCCGGGGCGGCTGAGGTAGGCGATGACCTCGGCGTGCACCTCGTTGAACAGCCACTCGTCGGGGCGGCCGCATATCGGTGCGGTGCAGCGGCGGATGAGCGTCGCCGGGCTGGGCGGATAGCCGTGCTCGCGCTCCTCGAGGGTCCTCGTGTCGACCAGCATGGATCGCGCCTCGTCTGCGTCGCTTCACGCCGGATGGTCCGGCCGTCGCCGCGATCATCAGAGCCGCGTCAATAGGACGGTCCTGTTGCACGCAGGACCGATGGCGGAGGGTGCCGGCTGGCGGTCTCGCCGTCAGCCGGCACGCATCGGTCAGCTGGCGGTGACCGTCAGCTCGCGCACGTTGTTCGACTCGTCGAAATCATGCTGAAGGGGCAGCTCCGCCCTGAACACGATCGTCGCGCCCGGAGACACTCCGGAGTTCAGGAGGTTCACCTTGCAGCGCACGGTGGCCGACTTGCCCGGGGCGAGCAGAGTGGTTACCGCGCGGCACGTCACGCGCGACGACTGGTCGTTCCAGGTGAGGCGCAGCTGCGAGGCACTGTCGAACGAGAACGCATTGACGCCGAAGTTGGTCACCACGACGTTGACGCCGACGCCCTTCGAGTTGAAGCGAAGCTTGCCCTTCACCTGGAGGTCCGTCACCGCCATGTCGAGGTCCGGGTCCAGGACGGTGACGGTCGCCAGAGCGGTGTCGTCCTCGGGCACGTCGTAGTCGTTGTCCCATGGCACGCTGTCCGGGTCGAGCTGGTCACCGTTGCGAATCTCCGCGCCAAGCCAGTCTCGACCGCCACCGCCGATCGCCGTCGTCGAGAACGTGACGGTGGCCGATCCATCCTTGGCAAGCGATCCCACGTCCCAGTAGTCGGGCGCTCCGGGATCGATCAATCCTTGCGAGGCCACGACGTTGTCGAACGAGAACACCGAGGGTAGGGCGTGGAAAACCTCGATTCCGGTGGCCGTGTCCGGACCATCGTTCGTCACCGTCACCGTGAACGTCACTGGATCACCGATGACCGCACTGGCGGCGCTGGCCTCGACGCTCACGCGCAGGTCGGCGACGCCGCCCGGCGTGATCCCCGTGACGTCCCACTCGATCGCGGCCAGGTTCCCCAGCGCGATGGTCGCCTCGTGCGCGCCCGCATCGGCCTCCGGGTCATACGTGTAGATATCGGTGACGCCCTGGTTGCGCCATCCATACCAGAGGACGCCGTTCGCATCGAACGCCGCGATGTTGCTCGCGCCACCGGTCGCGGCCCATGGCCGGCAGAGACCGGACACGTGATGCACGCGCGTCAGCGTTCCCGCATTGGTGATCCATCGGAAGCCGCCCGAGTCGATCGCCAGACCGGTCTCCGACGTACTGCAATCGGCGGGTGTCGTCTCCGACGTGGTACCGGTCGTGGTGTTGACCGCCAGGAGCCTGTCCTCCCCCTCGCCCCACACGAACAGGTTGCCCCACGGGTCGAAGCTCGCATCCGGGAAGTTGCCACCCGTCATGCTCCCCCACCCGCCAACCACTTCGGCCGATGCGTCCGTGGGGTCGATCAGCAACAACGTGCCGGTTCCCCAGTCGTCGCAGTTCGCCCAGTTCTGCGTGTTCGCGATGGCGTACATCGCGCCCGTACCCGGATGAATCGCGAGGCTCGTGACGTGGAAGACATCCGTCCCGTCGACGTGGATGGCGCCGATGTCGGTGGCGTCGCCGTTTGCTGGATCGATGGTGTACAGGTGGGAAGCGGGCGGCGCCTCAGTCAGCTCGCATCCGCCGGAGCGGGAGCCGGTGACGCCGTAGAGGGTGCCAGCGGACGCCTTCGCCGAGCGCGGCGTGGCGGCGATGAGCAGAAGCGCGCTCAGCAGGGCCGCAAGCGTGACGGCAATGGATGCGCGGACAGGGAAGGCAGCCAGAGCTCGGACAGGCAATCCAGGAACCTCCATCTCGAAGCGAAGATCACCCAGCCCCCGTGGGATCTCCTGAGACAGAGCAGCGGCGGGAAACGTATCACGCACGTCAACCGGAGAGCCAGGCGACGCCTACGGTGTCGGTGATCCCGTTGCGCCCGGGTCGACGAAGTGCCAGTAGTAGACGGCGTCGCCGCCCTGGTCGAACGTCACGAAGACGCTGAGCATGGCGGTCCCTTCCGGCACGTCGCCGATGCTCGTGCCCTCGAACGGCACCTCCAGCGACCGCGGGTTGATCTGCAGCCCGTTCCAGGCGGTCACGCCGGCGACGGATGCGCCGTCCGGGATCTCGAGGTCGAGCGGCGGGCTGATCGTGGGGAGCGTGTCGGGGGCTCCGGGGACGCCATCGGCGCACCCGAGCTTCCAGCAGAACGAGACGAGGACGCCTTCGACGCCGTTGATGGCCGCCAGCGGCGGCGTATCGGGGCCCTCCACCGGTGGTGGCGCGGGGGCGACCTCGGACGGAGCCGGCGCCCAACCCTCGATGCCCGGCACGTCGCTGGATGCGGGCATCAGCGCCGGGAACAGCGGCACGTCCGTCGGCAGCGGGGCGGGCGTGGGAGCCTGGAAGGCTGAGCAGCCAGCGACGATCATGGTGAGCGCGACGACCCGGACTACTCGCGACGTGCGCATCTTCGAGTCTTCCCTCAGACGGGATCCGATTCGCTGGCGGCGTCGGTATATCCCCAGAAGTAATCGATTGTCCAGTTCTCGAATGCGACGAGAACGCTGATCATCTCGGTGCCGTCGGGGACGTCGCGGATGATCGAGCCATCCATCGTCACGTCGACTGATCTGGGATTGGGCCACTCGCCGTTCCATGCCTTGACGCTCGAGACCTGGAAGCCATCACCGAGCTCGAGCTCGAGCGGCGGAGACACGGCGGGCAGGTCCGTCGACTCGTCCACGGTGCCGTCCGCGCACGAGACGGCCCCGCGACACCAGGTGATCGGCATCCCGGAGACGCCATTCAGGGTGAGCTCGGGCGGCGACGGATCGCTGTCAGGCATGCCGTTCGGCCGATCGGTGATGGAGCACGCCGTCAGCAGGAGGAGGCTGAGCGCCAACGCCGAGCGTCGGAGCCCAGATGGTCGGGCCAGATGAAACATCGGCGTCCTCCTCCCTGTCGGCCGATTCTGACGGTCGCCGGCGGCGGAGTCCATGGGTTCGGCCGGTGGCTTGACGTCCATGCTTAGATGTGCGGCGATGGAGACGCAGGGGGACCCCGACTCCGACGCCCACGCGCGCCGGCGCCCAGCGAGGACGCCGGCGTTCGCATTGGCCGCCATGCTGCTGCTCGGCGCATGCGGCGGGCAGCCGGCCGCACCATCGGCGAGTGGAGCGGCCGCAACGACGGCACCGGCTGCGACCGCACAGGCGGGCCCCACCACGACCCCCACGCCCGGTGCGACGCACGTGGCCGGTGGCGGGGCGGGTGGCACCGACGGCATGGCCGCGTTCAGCGACTCCCGCTCCTTCACCGAATCGACGTGGCGCATGCTCGCGCCGATTTTGAAGTCGCAGGCCTGCACCGCCACGGCGCGCGAGCCCGAGGAGATGAGCCGCGAGGAAGCGCTCGACCGCGCTCGCAAGTTCCTCAGCGACGCCGTCGGCGAGAACGCCATGCGCGCCTTCGAGTCCAGCCCCGAGGCCAGCTCGGCCGATGCCGCCAAGACGGCCGCCGCCGCGGCCGCCATCACCGGCAATGACGCCGGGGCGCTGGCCGCGATGCTGGCGGCCATCGGTCACGAGCCCGACAACCCGCGCCACCTGGTCAACGCGGCGGCCCTTATGCCCGCCTTCGGCCTGGGCAGCGAGGCGCTGGCCCTGCTGGACGCGGCGGACGGCATGGCCGCGCCGGACAGCACGCCGTACGGGCTGAACCCGCAGGCGGTGGCGCAGACCAATCGCGGGCGGGCACTCCTCAGCCTGGGGCAGTGGGACGAGGCCGCATCGGTCCTGGAGGGGGCCTTGGCGACCGACGGCGCGCTCCTCGAAGCCGCCGACAACCTGTCGCTGGCGCTCCTGTGCCAGGGGAAGGACGACGAGGCGATGAACGTCGCGCGCTCCAACCGGCATCGGGAGAAGCCACGGACCACGGAGCGGGATGGCACGACCACGCCGAATCCGGAGGACGTGTTCGAGATGAGCCTGGGGGTCGACGAGTCTCCCCTGCTCCCCAACCTGCACATCCCCTCGTCGCCGGGCGAGGGGGTGGCGCTGCGCGACCAGATCACCGAGATCAAGCAGGACCTCGTCGATCGCACCATCGCGCGCGCGCAGCAGCAGATGCAGCTGCAGGGGCAGCTCAACGCGGCCGGCTTGCACCAGATGACCGTGCAGCGCAACGGCGAGATCATGGCCGCCATCGCCGCGGTGAGCGCGTCCGAGGGGCCGGCTGCCGATGCCTGGACCGATGTCGTGGACGCCTCGAACGACGCCTTCGCTGAATGGGATGCCTTCTGGGGCCCATCCGGCGAGGTCGAGTCGATCTCGAACGGCTGCAGCAACACCGATGACTACAACGGCTGCATGCGCACCGAGTGCATCCCGGCGACCGAGGCGTTCCACGCGGCCTGGTCCAACCACGCGCTCGCGCTCGACGACCTGGTGCGCGAGTGGGCCGATCTGTACCACCCCATCGCGACGGCCATCGCCGGGCACATCGGCAACCCGATCCAGCACGAGCTGGCGGTGCTCTCGATCCAGGGGCAGCTCGACACCGCGTTCCTGGACGTGGTCAGTGCGGTCGAGATGGTCGCGATGTCGGAGGACAACGCGCGAGACACCTGCGTCGAGGGCTTCGCGCCCGTGCCGGAGGATTACGAGCCGGTGACGCCGGGAGCCGGCGAGCCGTGCCGCATGAACACGGGCCAGTGGAAGCTCAAGATCGCCTTCGTCTCGCTGCAGGCCGAGTGCTCGGACTGGAGCATCGAGGCGTCCACGCCCGGCCCGATCGGCGTGTTCATCTCCGTCAGCTCCAAGGGCGGCGCGACCACGATCTTCGCCGGTCCATCGGCGAGCGCCTCGGTCGGCCCGTTCGAGGCCGGCTCGAAGTCGGGCTTCTATGTCCGATCCTCGCCATCCGGGACCACGGACTTCGGCTACCGGGTCGAGCCCGGCTCCACGTCCATCAACGCCGGACCGGTCCAGGTCGAGGGCCCGCAGATGCAGGCCATGGACTTCAGCTTCGTCGGCATCGGGGCGTACCTGCCGGGCATGTAGGCGGCCGAGGGGGCGACCTAGAGCCGTCGCGGCGGATCGCATATCGCGATATGCGCTGGAGGGTGGTGCCCACCGTCGCAGTGGCGGGAGTGGGCATTCGCCATTCCCCGATGACCTCCGGCACTTGTCGCGCCGCGCGTCGACGCCGAACGTCGTGGGGTTGCGACCGGGCTGCGTTGGCCGCGGCCCCAGGGGTCCAGCCGGCCGCTGTGGACACGGAATCAGCTCGGCACACAGGCAGCCGAGGAGGATCCGAATGGCACACATCACCAGGAGCGGCCACTACGAGGCGCCGATCGAGCGAGTCTTCGAGCTCGCCACCGATTTCCAGCGCTACCCGGAGTGGAACGTCAACTACTCGGAGATTCGCGACGTCAGCGGCCCCGTGGAGATCGGCACCGTCGTCACCGGCGTGATGCAGTTCATGGGGCGCAAGGTCGAGGGAGCCGGCGAGATCGTTGAGCTGGACACCCCGTACCTCATCCGCATGAAGGGCGAGCGGCCGGAGGGTGGCCGCATGGACATGACGTATCGGTTCACGCCGGCCGGCACCGGGACCGACTACGCCTTCGACGTCGACTACGAGCTGCCACCGGGGATCATCGGCCAGATCGCCGATCGACTGTTCGTGGAGCGCGCGGTGGAGCGTGATCTCGCACACACCATCGAGAACTTCGGCGCCCTGGTGGAGGCACCGGTCCGCGAGCCGGCGACCGTCTAGCCGGCCGGTTCGCGGTTCGCCAGAGCGGCCCCGGTGGTGCGCCGGGGCCGCTTCCTCATCGAATCGGCCGACTGCGACACGCGAGCTGTCGCGCCACTGGCGCAAGATGCAGCCGATGACCGCTGCATGCGACGTCCCCGGCTGCGAGCGAGAGGCCATCGCGTCGCTGCCGATGCTGCGCGGGATGACCCTGACCATCGACGGCATCGGCTTTCAGGGCGAGTCGTTCCGCGTCTGCGTCGAGCACGCGCCGCTGGTGGCCGAGAAGCTGGATGACGCCCTGACCGGCGCACGGCAGCGCCACGACGCCCGCACCAACTTCGCGCCGGGCGATGCGGAGTGGGACCGAACCTTCGACCGCGACCGAGACCGCGATGGCTGACGACGTGGTCCGCGCCGCGGTGTACGGCCATCTCGTCGGGGACGCCATGGGCGTGCCGTATGAGTTCACCGGGCGAGACGAGCACCGCGTGGTCGAGGTGCGCGGCGGCGGCGCCCACGGGCAGCCGCCCGGCACGTGGAGCGACGATGGCGCGCTCATGCTCGCCCTCCTCGATTCGTTGCTGCGTCGCCGGTTCGATCCCGAGCACCAGGGGCAGCGGGCCCTGGCCTGGTACGACAACGGCGCCTACACGCCGGACGCGGACGGCCCGTTCGACGTCGGCACGGCAACCGCTGCCGCGCTGGCCCGGCTGCGTGCTGGCACCGCCGCCATCGACGCAGGAGGCACCGGCGAGCACGACCAGGGCAACGGCAGCCTCATGCGCGTCCTGCCTCTCGCGCTGGTGGATCGGCGCCTGGCGGACGCGGAGCTCGTCGAACGCGCGCACCTCGCCTCGCGGGTGACGCACGGACATCCCAACTGCCAGGTCGCGTGTGCGCTGTACGTGCTGCTCGCGCGTACGCTGCTCGAGCATCCCGGTGGGGATCCGGAGGCCGCCCTGGCGTACTCGGTCGATCGGCTGCTGGCGGTATACCAGCGAGAGCCGGCGTCCGCATCGGTCCTGCGGGAGCTGTTGGCCCACCGCGAGCGCGTGCGCAAGCACGGCGGTGGCTGGGTGCTCGACTCCTTCTGGTCGGCATGGGAGGCCTTCGCGACCTCCGACTCCTACCGGGCGAGCATCGAGCGCTGTATCCGGTACGGCCACGACACCGATACAACCGCCGCCATCGCCGGAGGCCTGGCTGGGATTCGCTGGGGACTGGACGAGGCGCGTGGCGGGATCCCGGGCGACTGGCTCGAGGCGCTCCGCGGGCGCGACGTGGTGGAGGGTCTGCTGGCCCGGATACCCTGAAGGTCGTGATCCTTCCCAGGCAACCCGACCCGCGACTGGTCACCATCCGCCGAGGCGGACTCCTGACCGATGCGGACCACGCCCTCCTGGCGATGTGGGCGGCCGACTGCGCCGGGCACGTCCTCCCGCTCTTCGAGTTGGCGCGGCCCGATGACGACCGCCCGCGTCGGGCGATCGAGCTGGCCCGAGCATGGGCCAGCGGTGAGGTGCGGATGACGGTAGCCCGCACGGCCGCCGGCCACGCCAACGGCGCCGCTCGCGGTCTGCGTGGCGCCCCTCGGTTTGCTGCCTACGCCGCCGCTCAGGCGGCCGCCGTTGGACACGTTGCTGCGCACGACCTCGGCGCGGCGGCCTACGCCATCAAGGCGGTCCGTGCGGCGGCGCCTCGCGACGAAGCGGACCGAGCGGGCCGGGTCGAGTGCCAGTGGCAGCGCGAGCAGCTGCCGGCGCGCGTCCGCGAGCTGGTGCTGGACGACCAGCGCCGGCG
>DASTYP010000081.1:0-2515 GCA_035764845.1 Candidatus Limnocylindria bacterium | reverse complement strand
TCGAGGTTGCGGCGCAGCACCTCGGGCAGCGGGAGGTCCAGGACGATCGCCACCGCGGGACGCCGGTGGCGACGCGCGACGGCCACGAGCTCGCCGCGCGCCCAGGCCTCGACGTTCGTGGCGTCGACCACCGTCAGCCGGCCGCGGCGGAGGCGCATGGCCAGGATCCGGTGCAGCAGGTCGAAGGCGTCGTCCGTGGCGGCCTGGGCGGCCGGATCATCGGTGATGAGGGAGCGAAGCTGATCGGACGAGAGGACCTGGGTGGGCGCGAAGTGGCGATGGGCGAAGGTGGACTTGCCACTGCCAGCCACGCCGACGAGCACCACCAGGGCGTCGCCCGGAATCGGGAGGAAGACGAACCGACCGCCGGCATCGTCGGCGGTCGGTTGGGGTGCCATCGTGGCGCTGAAGGGGCGTGTCAGCCCTGCGCGTCGCAGTCCGGGCACATCTCCGAGTCGGGAATCGGGGCCTTCGGCTGGCCGGTGGCGCGCGGAAGGGCGCGGCCGCAGACCGTGGAGCCGGGCTCGCCGATGAGATGGACCTTGCTGAAGTGGCGATCAGGCAGCCGCCACGTCACGTATCGGCGCTCACGAGTAGGGGTCGAGGACAAGGGCGGAACTCCGTTTGCGGATCGTAATTGTGCCAGAAATCCGCCCTTTCCACAAACCCCAGATGGTGTGTCAGCATGACCAAAACACGTGTGAGAACGAGCACGAAGCGAGCATGAAGCGCATCGGCATCCTGACCGGTGGCGGCGACGTCCCCGGCCTCAATTCGGTCATCAAGAGCGTCGTCTATCGGTCCAGCGAGTTCGGCTGGCAGAGCGTCGGATTCCGGCGCGGATGGAAGGGACTGACGCACGTCGACACGGCCCGCGAGGACGGCGGTGGCTACCTGCGTCCGCTGGACCGGGTCACCACGCGCGCCATCGATCGGACCGGCGGGACCGTGCTGCACACCTCGCGCACCAACCCCTCGTCCATGACACGGACCAGCCTTCCGCCGGGGCTCGGGGAGGACCGCATCGGCGGCATGCAGACGGGCGAGGATCGGTACGACATCACTCCCTACGTCCTCGAGAACCTGGAGAAGCTCGGCATCACCGCGCTGGTGGCCATCGGCGGCGACGACACCCTCAGCTACGCGGCCCGACTGGGGCGCGAGGGCTTCCCGGTCATCGCCATCCCCAAGACCATGGACAACGACGTCCACGGGACCGAGTACTGCATCGGCTTCTCGACTGCGGTCACGCGGGCGAAGGAGCTCATCAATCGCCAGCGCACGACCCTGGGGAGCCACGAGCGCATCGGCGTCTTCCGCATCTTCGGCCGCAACGCCGGCTACACGGCCTGGTACGCCGCCTACGTGACGAGCGCCCGCTGCGTCATCCCCGAGGCGCCCTTCGACCTGGACGCGCTGGCCGGCGTGCTGGCGGAG
Organism: Candidatus Limnocylindria bacterium; assembly: GCA_035764845.1. Lineage (GTDB taxonomy): Bacteria > Chloroflexota > Limnocylindria > QHBO01 > QHBO01 > JACDBZ01. The sequence goes on along the minus strand of DASTYP010000081.1, from coordinate 1,078 downwards.
GATTGGCGGCTGAACCCGTCGAACTACGCCTTCGTCATCGCCAGCGAGGGCGCCATCTGGCAGGGCGGGCAGATCGGCGAGGTCGGCGAGGCCGATATGTTCGGCCACCGTCACAAGGCCGATGTCGGCGAGTCGCTGGCCGCCGAGCTCAAGAAGCGGACGGGCATCGAGACGGTGAACTCGGACCTGACCTACGACCTGCGGTCCGGCGACCCCGATGCGATCGACCAGCTGGTCGCCATCACCTTCGCGAACATCGCCGTGGACCTGCTGCACGACGGGACGTTCGGACGCATGGTCGCCGTGCGCGATGGGAACTACGCCCACGCCCCGCTGCCGGAGCGATCGCTGGGCGCGCGGCAGCTCGACGTCCCGACGATGTACAACGTCGAGCGCTTCCGCCCGCGCTACGAGGCGAAGCTGGGGGCGCCGCTGCTCCTGGGTCCGGCGGTCACCGAGTGACGCCGTCGGGCAGCCCGTGGTCCGCGGACCGCCGGCTGCTCACCGTCGGGCTCATCGGGCTCGTCACCGCCGGTGCCTTCGAGGGGATGGCGGTCCCCACCGTCCTGCCCGCCCTGGTCGACGACCTCGGCGGGCTCGACCTGTACGGGTGGGCCTTCAGCGCCTTCTGGCTGACGAACATCATCGGCATCACCCTGGGCGGAGCCGATGCGGACCGATACGGTCCGCGTCGCGCGCTCCTGGCCGGTTCGCTCCTCTTTGCGGCCGGCATGATGGTCGCCGGGCTGGCGGCCTCGATGCCAGTGGTCATCGCCGGGCGCGCGATCCAGGGGTTCGGGTCCGGCGCAATCGCCTCGGTGGTATACGCCGTGATCGCGCGCGCCTATGCGCCCTCGGCTGCTCCGCGGATGATCGCGCTGACCTCCAGTGCCTGGATCGTGCCCGGCCTCATCGGGCCGGCACTGGCCGGCGCGGTGTCGGACGCCATCGGCTGGCGCTGGGTGTTCCTGGGCATCGTCCCCGCGGTCGTCGCCATGGGCGTCGTGGTCTCGCCGCAGCTGCGGCAACTCGGCCCGGTGGTGCGCGAGACGATGCCGTCCCGGGGGTACGGGCGCCG
>DASTYP010000080.1:0-2220 GCA_035764845.1 Candidatus Limnocylindria bacterium | reverse complement strand
CGGCGCGGGCCAGGCCGCCAGCTGCCCAAGGGCCGGGAAGGGCGGTGGGACGCGCCACGGCGCCACGCGCGCAGAACGGAAATCCCGAAGGAACAACCGCCTCGAGTGCCGATGGCCGAAGCCACCGTACCCGCCCGGTCCGTTCGGCCGAAGCCGCCGGTGCCGGTCCCCGGAACTCATGATCGAAATCGTGTGATCCGGGTGCGCTTGCCCCTTCGGGACGACCACAGTATGCCCGCCGCCCGAGGCGAGACGCAATCCCACTTATCCCCGACTTTTCGCCGCCAGCACGCAGCTATCCACAGCCTGTCCACGACAGTGAGGGCAGCCCGTGACCTCACGGGCGACGCCGCTACGTCGTTTCACCGATGACGCGGGCGACTGACGCACGGACCATGGACCACTTGGAGAACCAGGCGCCGATGACCACCACCGCGGCGAATGCGACGCCGCGAACCGCCGTGGCGCGGGCCGACGACCGCGCGGCCCAGCTGATGCTGATCGGCATGGCCGTCTGCTTCGGCGGGACCTGGGTGGCGGCCGACATCGCGGTCGCCGCCGCGCCCCCGTTCACCATCGCGGCGGTGCGGTTCGGCGTCGCCTCGGTCCTGCTCTTCGCGTGGGCGAAGGTGGCCGGACGCCCGCTCTCGACCATCAGGCGCGCGGACTGGCCGATGATCCTCGGCCTCGGACTGACCGCGGTGGCCGGGTACAACTGGCTCTTCCTGACCGGGCTGACCCTCGCGCCGGCATCGGACGGGGCGATCATCGTGCCCGGCCTGGCGCCGGTCTTCACCGCGCTCATCGCCAGCCTGGCGCTGGACGAACGGATCGGCCGGCGTGGCTTCATCGGGCTGGCCATCGCCGCCTTCGGGCTGGTGCTGGTCGTCGGGCCGGCCGGCGCGGCGGACGGAACCCGCCTCCTCGGCGACGGCCTCTTCCTGGCCGGTGCGGTGCTGTGGGGCGTCTACTCGGTGCTGGCGCGCGTCGCCAGCCGCCGGTTCAACGCGGTCAGCACCACGCTCTACGGAACCGCCGTCGGCACGCTGGTGCTGCTCCCCCTGGCGGCCCTGGAAAACGGCGCGGACGCGCTCACCACAGCGCCAATGGATGCCCTCGCCGGCATCGGCTACCTGGCGGTGTTCGGCACCGTCGGCGCCTTCGTGCTGCTCAACCTCGGCGTGGCGCGCATCGGTGCGGCGCGTGCCAGCGCGTACGCGCTGCTCGTCCCGATCATCGGCGTTCTCTCCTCGGTCGTGCTGCTGCACGATGAGATCGGCCCGCTCACCGTGATCGGTGGCGCGATCGTCCTCGTCGGGCTGTGGCTGGTGGAGCATCGCCGCACGGCGAACTGACCCACGGCGCCGACCCCGGAGGCGCGCGACGGCTACGCTGCCCGTGACGAGCACACGCCACGGAGGACGAGCACGCGATGGGTCTCGACAACCTGAACCTGCTGGGGGCCATCGCCGGGGCCATCGGCGCCATGGCCCTCGGATCGCTCTGGTACTCCCCGTTCCTGTTCGGCAACCGCTGGCAGGAGCTCATCGGCATCGCGCCCGACGAGATGACCAGTCCGGTCGCGGCCATGGGCGTCGCGGCCATCATGTTCGTGCTGTACGGCGTGGGGCTGGGGTGGATCATCCCGGACGGCGCGAACGTCGGGATCGGCCTGATGTGGGGCTTCCTGGCCTTCTGGGCCTTCGCGCTCCCCGCGACCGTGGTCAACGGCGTGTTCGAGCGACGCTCCTGGAACCTGATGGCGATCTACCTCGGCTACCTGCTGCTGAGCAGCCTCCTGATCGCGGCCATCGTCACCTTCCTGGGCGGGTAGGAGCAGCCTGACCGATGCGCTCGCCGGCACTTCGCGCGGCTCGCGTGGGCGACCACCTGCCGCCCTCGATCGTGGACCGCGCTCGCGCACGACGCCTGGACGCGACCGCGCTCTTCGTTCCCGGTGCTGGTGGCGGGACCGCCTACGGCGATCAGCTCGAAGCACACCGTGATGACTTCGCCGCCTGGGACGGGCGGGTGATCGTGGACGAGCCCGATGGCGAGGCGACGCATCGGCTCCTGATCGTCGACCGCTATGGGCAGGTGTACGCGGTCCACGACGAGGCCGACGTCGGGGCACTCCCCACGCCGCACGACCTGGAAGAGTGGTTCCGCTTCCTGGCCACCGCGTGCCCGGAGTGCGGCGTCCTCGACGAGGCGCTCCTG
>DASTYP010000079.1:0-4738 GCA_035764845.1 Candidatus Limnocylindria bacterium | reverse complement strand
CGTGCCGTTGCGGTGCGCGTGGACCAAGCGGCGACGCTGCGCCACAGTTACGACTCGGAGCCGGCCTCCTCGCCGCTCTCCTCGCGCTCCGGAGCGCCCTCGGCACCACCGGCCTCGGCAGCCGCCTCGGCCTCGCCCTCGGCCTCCTCCTCTGGCACGACCTCCTCCTCGACCTCGACGCGCGGCGGAACGACGGTCGCGATGACCGTCTCGGGGTCGGTGACGAAGTGGACCTTCTCGGTATCGATCGGCAGATCGGCGACCTTGATCGCGTCGTCCAGCGTCTGGAGGCTCGAGACGTCGATCGAGAGCTCATGCGGAATGTCGTTGGGCAGCGCCCGGACAACCACCGACGAGAGGTTGTGGAGCAGGGTCCCGCCGGTCAGCTCGACGGCCGGTGCCTCGCCCGTGTAGACGATCGGCACCTCGATCTCCATCTCCTGGCGGAGGTTGACCAGGAAGTAATCGACGTGCAGCGCGCTCCCCGTGAGCGGATGGCGCTGGACGCTCTTGATGATCCCGCTCTTGGCTCGGCTCGCGCCGGGCAGGCGGAACTTCACCACGCTCGTCCGGCCGGCGGAACGGTAGAGGGTCTCGAAGGTCTTGGCCTCGACCTGGACCGGGACCGAGTCCTCGCCCTTGCCGAAGACGACGCCCGGCACCATGCCGGCACGGCGCAGCCGCTTGTTGGCCTTCCCCTGCGCCTCGCGCGCCTCAAGGGTGAGCTCCAGGTCCATGGGTGAACTGATCCTCTCTCGTACGTCGGGCGCCTCGGGCACTCGCGATCCGGCGAAGTGACGGGCAGCACCGATCAGCGGTTCATGCAGTCGGGGTGCGGCCGGCATGGTACCGCGGGCCGATCGGGCGGGCAAGCGCGGGCAACCCGTTAACGCTTCTTCAGCGACCCGCAACGGGTCCGAAAGCGATCGTTCCTATACTGAGCCGATGGCCGGCACGATCATGATCGTCGAGGACGAGCCCGCGGTCGCCCGCGGCGTGCAGGTGGCGCTGGAACGCGAGGGATACGCGGTCAGCGTGCAGCCGACGGGCGAGGACGCGGTGGCGCAGTTCGCCGACGTCGCTCCCGACCTCGTGGTGCTGGACGTTCGCCTCCCGGGCATGGACGGGTTCGAGGTCCTGCGACAGCTGCGCCGCGAGACGCGCGCGCCGGTCCTCTTCCTCACCGCGCGCTCCGACGAGGTCGACCGGGTCGTGGGCCTGGAGATGGGTGCCGACGACTACCTGGTCAAGCCGTTCAGCATCCGCGAGCTCGTCAGCCGCATCAAGGCGTTGCTGCGCCGCGCGTACGGGGAGCTGGCGGACACGCAGACGGGCCGAACGCTCCGCCGATTCGACCTGGTCATCGACCTCGAGCGGCGACGGGTGACGCGCGACGGCGAGCGCATCGGTCTGACGACCACCGAGTTCGATCTCCTCCGGCACCTGGCCGCGCGGCCGGGTCGCGTCTACACCCGCGCTCAGCTGCTGGAGCTGGTCCGCGACTACGACGACGCGCTGGAGCAGGACGAGCGGACGATCAACGTCCACATCAGCCACATCCGCGACAAGATCGAGCCCGATCCGTCGCAGCCCCGCTACATCCGGACGGTGAGGGGCGTCGGGTATGCCTTCGCCGAGGACTGACGTCCCGGCGCAGCATCGGCTGCCGAGCATGGACCTGCGGGGGCGCATCCAGCGCCTCATGCAGCAGCTCAACGTCCGCCTGGTCTTCGCTCTCTGGTCGGTGGCACTCGTCGGCCTCATCGTGTCGGCCCTGGCCATCAACCAGATCCTGCCCGACTACTTCCGGCAGCAGGCCCGCGAGCGCATCGAGTCGGCGGCGCTGTCGGTGGCGCTGGTCACGCAGGAGATCGCCGATGCCCAGCGCGAGCTGAACCGCAACGCGCTGGTTCCCGAGCTGCGGCGCATCTGGATCTTCGACCAGGTCGTGGAGCTCGCCGCCGGTCCCCTGATCCCGGCGACCGTGGCCATCTACGAGCCGGCGCCGATCGGCCTGCAATCGGAGGCGACGCCGGACGACACGGCCTCGCTGCAGGCGGAGGGATTGAACCTGGATTCCGAGATCGGGCCGTTCGACTCGGGGCTGATCCCCCTGCGCATCACGGCCGAGGGGGAGACCGTGCCATACCGCATCGTGATCTCCGACCCGTGGACCAGCCGCGAGGCGACGCTCGACCAGATCCGCTCGGTGATCGTCGGCGCCGGCATCGTGGCGCTGGTCGTCTCGCTGCTGCTGGGCGTCCTGGTCGCCCGGCGCATCACCGCACCGATCTACCGCTTGCGCCGAGTGGCCGGGCACGTCGCGCTGGGTAACATCGACGAGCGGGCGACCGCCTCGGGGGTGCTGGAGGTCGACGAGCTCGCGGCCCAGTTCAACGTCATGGCCGACCGTCTGGCCGGCACGCTCCGCATGCTGGAAGCGGATCGGGATCGGCTGCGTGAGTTCGTGGCCGACGTCAGCCACGAGCTGCGGACGCCGATCGCGGCGCTGCGCATGTACACCGAGCTGCAGCTCGACGGCGGCACGGACGAGCCCACCCGCCACGAGTTCCTGGAGCGGTCGACCGAGCAGATCAGGCGGCTGGAGTGGCTGAGCACCAACCTGCTGGACCTGTCGCGAATCGACGCCGGCATCTTCCCCCTCGACATGCGGACCGGCGACCTGCGCGACCCGATCCAAGCCGTCGTGCAGGCCCTCTCGGAGGTCGCCGACGAACGAGGGGTGGCCCTGGAGAGCGTCGTGCCGGGGCAGGCCGTCGAGCTGCGCTTCGACCGCGAGCGGATCGTGCAGCTGCTGACCAACCTGGTCGGCAACGGCCTGAAGTTCACGCCGCGCGGGGGCACCGTGAAGGTCGAGCTGACCGATGCGCCCGAGGGCGCCACCATCGAGGTCCGCGACACGGGCCCGGGGATCCCCGAGGAGGAGCTGCCGCACATCTTCGAGCGGTTCTACCGCGGCACGAACACCGGCGATGCCCGAGCGTCCGGGAGCGGCCTCGGACTGGCGATCGTGCGGTCGATCGTGGAGATGCATGCCGGCGAGGTCGACGTGGCGAGCGTCATCGGGCAGGGAACCGCGTTCCGCATTACCCTGCCCCGAACGCCGGAGCCCGCCGAGGCGGAGGCGGAGGAGAAGGTCAACGAAACTTCACGCGACCATCGGCCTGCGCGCAATCCGGGTTCCATAGCGTGATCGGTGCCCGCCCGGCGAGGCACCAACGAAGCACAGGCACGAAGCGATGACCGACGACCCGAACCGATACCGCGGCAGCGACCCGACCCAGCCGGTCGAGGTGCAGCGCTACGGTCCCCCCAACCACAACGAGCCCGCCCGACCGACCTGGAACGCGGCCCCCGCCTGGTCGAGCCGCCCCGCGGCGCCTCCACCGGCCGAGCCGGCCGTGCGGCGCGGCCTCGGTGCCGTCCCCATCATCGCCATCGCGATCGTCGCCGGCGTTCTGTCCGGCGGCCTCTCGGCGGTCGGCGTGACGAACCTGCTGCGGGAGCCCGCCTCGTCGGCGGCGCCCCTGGCCTCGGACCAGGGCACGGGCACCGACAAGGTCAGTGATGTCCGCATCGACGAGTCGAGCGCGGTCATCACGGCGGTCGACAAGGTCGCCCCGGCGGTCGTCACCATCCGCACCCAGAGCGGCGGCGTCTTCGGCGGCGCCAGCGGCACCGGCTCCGGCGTCATCTACGACGCCAACGGCTGGATCCTCACCAACCGGCACGTCGTGGAGGATGCCCAGGCCCTCAGCATCGAGCTGAATGACGGCCGCGTCTTCGACGGCACGACGTACGGCATCGACACCTACACCGACCTGGCCATCGTGAAGATCGACGGCAGCGGCCTGCCGACCGCGCCCATCGGGACCAGCGACGGCCTCGAGCCCGGCCAGCTGGCGATCGCCATCGGCAACCCGCTCGGCTATGAGAACACCGTCACGACCGGCATCGTCTCCGGCCTCGGCCGGCAGATCCAGGCCTCCGACGCGGCGCAGACCAGCGCCGAGACCCTGCGCAACCTGATCCAGACCGATGCGGCCATCAATCCCGGCAACTCGGGCGGTCCGCTGGTCAACAGTGCCGGGCAGGTCATCGGCATCAACACCGCGGTCAGCACCAGCGCGCAGGGCCTGGGCTTCGCGATCCCGATCGACGTGGCCAAGCCGATCATGCAGCAGGCGCTCGACGGGAAGGAGCTCGCGCGACCCTGGATCGGCGTGTACTACGTCGCCATCACCCCCACCCTGGCCCAGGAGCAGAGCCTGCCGGCCGAGTACGGCGCGCTGCTCGAGACCCAGAACGGGCAGGATCCGATCTTCCCGGAGAGCCCGGCGGCGGAGGCGGGCCTGAAGGCCGGCGACGTCATCGTGGCGGTCGACGGCGAGCAGATCACCGCGGACCGCGACCTCTCGACCCTGATCCTGCCGCACGAGCCGGGCGACACCGTGACCCTGCGCGTGCTGCGCGGCAACTCCGCGCAGGAGGTACAGGTCACCCTGGGACAGCTGCCCGCCGACGCCGGCTAGCCCGGCTCCCCGCCGCCCGGCTCCCGATGCCGGAGCAGCGACACCTCCACCGTCTCGAAGGCCCCGGTCAGCGGGGCCTTCGGCTTTCGCACCCGTACCTCGACGCTCGCCACCGCCGGCGCGTCCGTGGCGTCGAGCACGGCACGCGCGATGGCGCCGGCCAGCGACTCGATCAGGTCGTGGTG
>DASTYP010000078.1:0-2168 GCA_035764845.1 Candidatus Limnocylindria bacterium | reverse complement strand
AACCGCGTGCTCGTCCTCTTCCTGCGCTTCCCGGTGTGGGTGCCCGCCATCGTGGCCATCGGGCTGTGGGCCGCCTTCCAGTTCATCAACGGACTCGGCGCCGCGGCGGTGACCGCCGAGACCGGCGGCGTGGCGTACATGGCCCACATCGGCGGCTTCATCGCCGGTGTGGTGGCCGGGTTCTTCTTCCGCGGCGTCTTCCGGGAGCCGCGCCACCCGCGAGGAACGCCTGCCTCCCTCTTCCGGTGACCGACGCGCCGCGCGCTGACGCGCACGCCGCGCTGGCCGAGGCCGAGGGCCTGTTCGGCCCCGGCAGCGTCTCGTGGCGCATCGACCGCGAGCTGGTCGTCCTGGCCGGGGGCTCCTGCGCGCTGCTGATGCAGGCCGCTCACCCGGTGGTGGCCGCGGGCGTCGCGCAGCACTCGACCTACGCCACCGACCCCTTCGGTCGGCTGATGCGGACGCTGCAGAGCACCTTCTCGGTCGTCTTCGGCACGCGTTCGGAGGCGGAGGCGACCATCCGCCGCATCAATGCCATCCACGCCTCGGTCCGCGGGACGCGGCCCGACACCGGCACCGCCTACTCGGCGCTGGAGCCGGAGCCGCTGCTCTGGGTCCACGCCACGCTGGTCGACACCGCGCTGCGGGTGTACGAGCGCTTCGTGGCGCCGCTGACCCCGGAGGAGCGCCAGGCGTACCACGAGGAGTCGGCCCGCGTGGCGGTCCTGCTGGGCGTGCCGCCAGCCATCATCCCGCCCACCCTCGTCGAGCTGCGCGCCTGGATGGCGCGGCTGCTCGAGGATGGCCGCGTCCACGTCACACCGGCCGCACGCGACATCGCCGGCACGGTCCTGCACCCCATGCCGCGAACGCCACGACTGGCATGGGAGGCGGCCCACCTCGTATCGGTGTCGACGCTGCCGCCAGTGCTCCGCCAGCAGTACCGACTGCGCTGGTCGCGGGCCCGCGAGCGTGGCGTCGAGCGGATGGCCGCGCTCAGCCGGCTCGTGCTGCCGCGCGTGCCGGGGATGGTGCGGTTCGCCCCGCAGGCGCGCGCCGCACAGCGGCGCCTCCGTCGCGCAGCCTAGCCCGAGACCGCCGGCTGGCCTTCGCGAGGCGCGGCGCTATCATGGCCCGACCCCGCCTGCGTGCCATCGGGCGGTTCGAGGAACTGCCGATTTGACCCGATTTGCCAAGCTCGCGATCGCCGCTGCCGTCGCCACGTTCGCCCTCATCGCCGCCGGCGGCCTGGTGCGCGCGACGGACTCCGGCCTCGGCTGCCCGGATTGGCCGCTGTGCTTCGGCGACTGGATCCCGCCGGCCGACCTGCACGCCTGGATCGAGCACACGCATCGGCTGATCGCGGCGGTGTTCGTCGGGCCGCTGGTCGGCGCCGTTGGCCTGATCACGGTCTTCACCGAGCGTCGGCGGGACCGCCCGCTGCTGTGGGCCGCCGTCGTCGCGGGCGTGCTGGTCATCGTCCAGTCGGTCATCGGCGGGGCGGTCGTGCTCCAGGGCCTCGCCGCCGAGCTCGTGACCATCCACCTCGGCATGGCGCTCACCGTCTTCGCGGCGGTCATCCTGATCGCCGAACGGGCCGTCCATGGACCGATGCCGGCCGCGCACGCGCGGCCGGGACTGACCCGCCTGCTCGCGCTCACGGCGCTGGTCATCTTCGCCCAGATGCTGCTCGGCTCCTGGGTCACGGGCCACCACGCCGGCCTCGCCTATGCCGACTTCCCGCTCATGAATGGGCAGGTCATCCCGCGCATCTTCGGCAGCGAGCAGGCGGTCCAGTTCGCGCACCGCGCCATGAGCGTGCTGGTGGCGGTGATGGTCCTGTGGAGCGCGGTGCGCGTGCATCGCTCCACCCTGTCGCCGCTGGCCCACCGCCTGGCCGTCACGATGGTCGTGCTCATCGGGATCCAGATCGCGCTGGGCGGCCTCAACGTCGTGTCGCGCCTCTCGGCCTTCTTCGTCGTGCCGCACCTGGCGGTCGGCGCCGCCCTGTGGGGCGCATCGGTCTGGCTCACCCTCGTCAGCCGCCGGCTGGCCCGCTCCGAACTGCGCCACGCCGTGCCCGATAGCGAGCACGAGCCGGGCGCCGGCGACACCGTGCGCGCCTACATCTCGCTGACCAAGCCGCGGATCATCGAGCTGCTGCTGGT
>DASTYP010000077.1:0-2925 GCA_035764845.1 Candidatus Limnocylindria bacterium | reverse complement strand
GCGACGTCCTCCAACGGCAGCGACGAGATGGTCGAGAGCGTGTAGAGCGCGCCGGCATCGGCCGCGCCGCGCGCGGACGCGCGCTCCGCCTCGGGATGGGCAAGGTCGTGCGCCGCCATGGGGGCGACCACGATGGGATGGGCCAGCGGGACGCCGAAGGCGGCCGTCGAGAGGTCACGGCGTGCGACGTCGACCAGGACGCGCGGCAGCAGCCGGATCCGGTCCCACGCCGCCCGGTTCTCGGCCAGCGAGCGCTCGTCGCCGGCCCCCCCGACGTAGTAGTCCCAGGCTCCGGGCTCGATGAGCTCGCGGGCCAGTGGCTCGTAATCGGCGAGGGTGACGGGCGCATCGGTCATACAGCCGATGATGCCACCCCCCGTGGCGGTCGAGCGGTGGATCGGCTGCGTGCCAGGAGGCGACCGGCGAATAGTTGCCATTGTGTGGCGACATTCGGCCGTACCATCGACGCATGCGTGCCTCGCGCCTCGTCTCGCTGCTCCTGCTGCTGCAGACCCGCGGCCGGATGACCGCCGGGCAGCTGGCGAGCGAGCTGGAGGTGTCGACGCGCACCATCCACCGCGACGTGGAGGCGCTGTCGGAGTCGGGCGTTCCGATCTACGCGGAGCGCGGTCCGCACGGTGGCGTGCAGCTGGTCGACGGCTACCGCACGCGCCTCACCGGGATGACGGCCGAGGAGGCGGAAGCCCTCTTCCTGTCCGGCGTACCTGGCCCGGCCGCCGAGCTGGGGCTCGGCACGGTCATGGCGGCGGCCCAGCTGAAGGTGCTCGCCGCCCTCCCCGGCGAGCTCCGCGCCCGCGCCTCCAGGCTGGTCGAGCGCTTCCATCTCGACGCGGCCGGCTGGTTCCAGCGAGGCGAGGCGGTCGACCAGCTGCCGGCGATCGCGCAGGCCGTGTGGGAGGGGCGGCGCCTCCGAATCGGGTACGACCGCGGCGACCGCGTGGTGGAGCGCGTGGTGGATCCCCTGGGCGTCGTGCTCAAGGGCGGTGTGTGGTACCTCGTCGGACGGGTTGACGACCAGGTCAGGACCTACCGGGTGTCGCGCGCCGTCTCCGCCAAGGTCATCGACGAAGCGTTCGAACGTCCGGTCGGCTTCGATCTGGCGGCGTACTGGAGCGAATCGATCGCCGCGTACGAGCGGGAAGCCGAGCGCGCGGACGTCCTCGTCCGGATCCGACCGGAGCGCGCGGGCGAGTTGGCGGAGATCCTCGGGGGCGAGGCGCTGGCGTCCGCGCACCGGCTCCCCGAGCCGGATCCGGACGGCTGGACCCGGTTTCGGCTGCGCATCCGCTGGCCGCGCGAGGCGCCCGGTCGCCTGCTGCAGCTCGGCGGCGACCTCGAGGTGCTCGGGCCGCCCGAGGTTCGTGAGCGCGTCGCCGCACTGGCCCGCGCCGCCCTCGACCGGCACAACACCCGCGGCCAGGCCACCGAGTAGCCGATCGTCCGGCCGGCTTCCAGCCCTCAGGGCCCGGGCGCGGCCGGGTGCGGCCGGAGGCGCGGCAGCCCGCGCAGCAGGCGCGTCGGACGGGGCCGCTCCCGGAGCAGCGCTCGGATTCGAGCGCTCCGCCGCATCTCCCGCTCCAGGTCCTGCGCCCGGAGTCGTGCCATCTCGTCTACGAACATCAGCTGAGTCCTCACCGTGGCTACGCCGATACGCTACCCCCCATACCTGCCAACTCCTGTCAGGATTGGGAGCCGTTCGCGGCGATCTCTGCGAGCCGTGGCCGCGCTCGGCAGAATGGCCCGATGCAGCGAACCCCCCTGATCGTCCTCGGCATCGCCGTGCTCGCCGTCGTGGCCATCGTGGCCGTCCTCCTCATGCAGCCGTCCCGGCCCGGGACGGGCGCCGGCCAATCGGTCCAGGCGTCCGCCTCGGCGGCGCAGCCGTCCGCATCGGCTTCGCTGGATGCCGAGCTGATGAACCGCCGATGGACCGTCCTGTACGTCGGCACCGATCACAACGCGGCCCGGGAGACTGCCGGCGAGCCGGTCAACACCGATGCACTGCTGCTGGTCAGCCTCTCGGCGGATCAATCACGCCTGACGCTCGTCTCGCTGCCGCGCGACACGGTCGACCTGCCGCTGGCCGATGGCTCGACCTACGAGCACAAGATCAACGCGCTCTACCGCGAGCAGGGGATGGACGCCCTGGTCGGTGCCATGGAGGAGCTGTACGGCGTCCCGATCGACGCGCACGTCCTGCTCGACATGGACGACTTCGCTTCGCTGGTCTCGGCGGTCGGCAGCATCACGGTCTCGCCGCCCGAGCCGCTGGTAGACCCCAAGGTCGATCTCGACCTGGCGGCGGGGGAGCAGGAGATCGACGGTCCGACGACGTTGTCGTACGTGCGGACCCGCGTCGACCAGGACTACGGGCGCATGGCGCGGCAGCAGGAGGTCGTCATGGCGCTGATCTCACGGCTGGTCGACCCCGAGACCGATGTCGACCTGCGCGCCGTCCTGGACGGCCTCGACTCGCTCGAGACCGACCTCCCGATGGACCAGCTGACGACGCTGGTCGAGCTGGCGCGTCGCGCCGCCGATGCATCGGTCGAGCGGCTGGTCATCGGGCCGCCGCTCATCACCTTCGAGGGCGACCGTGGCGACGGTCGCGGCTACGTGCTCGAGGCCGACGCCGGCGCCATCCGGGACGAGGTGCAGGGGCTCATCGGCGAGGAGTGATCACGCGCAGCCGACGGGAGGTTCCGCGCGTGGCCGGCGCTCCACACCACCGTCCGCGGTGAGGACGTACGGCGCAGGGGCCACCGTGCCGTTGCGGTGCGCGTGGACCAAGCGGCGACGCTGCGCCACAGTTACGACTCGGAGCCGGCCTCCTCGCCGCTCTCCTCGCGCTCCGGAGCGCCCTCGGCACCACCGGCCTCGGCAGCCGCCTCGGCCTCGCCCTCG
>DASTYP010000076.1:0-15293 GCA_035764845.1 Candidatus Limnocylindria bacterium | reverse complement strand
CCGAGCACCGTCTCCAGGTCCAGCGGGCGCAGCGTGCGCAGGTCGATGACCTCGGCCTCGACGCCATCCTCGCGGGCCAGCGTCTCGGCCGCCTCCAGGCAGACGGTGCGCATGTAGCCGTAGCAGAAGATCGAGAGGTGCCGTCCCTCCCGCGCCACCGCGGCCTTCCCGATCGGCACGACGGTGTCGTCGTCGGGGACCTGGGCCCTGAAGAGGCGGTACGTCTTCTTGTGCTCGAAGAACATCACCGGGTCCGGGTCGCGGATCGCGGACTTCAGCAGCCCCTTGGCGTCGGCCGGCGTGCCGGGAGCGACGACCTTGAGCCCGACGGTCGACGTGAAGTACGTCTCGTTCGACTGGCTGTGGTACAGCGCGCCGTGAACGCCGCCGCCGTACGGCATGCGGATCACCATGGGCGCGGTGAAGGTGCCGTTGGAGCGGTAGTGGATGCGGCTGATCTCGCTGACGATCTGGTTGAAGGCGGGGTAGACGAAGTCGGCGAACTGCATCTCGGCGACGGGCCGCAGGCCGTACACCGCAGCACCCATCGCGGCCCCAGCGATCATTCCCTCGGTCAGCGGCGTGTCGAGCACGCGCTTGTCGCCGTACTTGGCCCACAGACCCTCGGTCGCGCCGAAGACGCCGCCCTTCTTGCCGACGTCCTCGCCCATCACCATGACGCGCTCGTCACGCTCCATCTCCTCGTCCATGGCGGAGCGGATGGCTTCCAGGATGTTGAGCTCGGCCATCAGTGACTGCCTCCCTCGATCGGGGCGAGCGGGGTCGCGGTGCCGCCCCCGGGGATCGGCTCCGCGTAGACGCGCTCGTGGGCGTCGTCGGCCGTCGGCTCGGGGCGAGCTTCGGCCCGCTTCGACGCGTCGTTCACCTCGGCCTTGACGTCGGCCCGCAGTCGCTCATCGACCTCATCGGTCAGGACGCCCGCCTCGCGCAGGGTGGCCGCGAACGTGGGGATCGGGTCGTGCTCCTTGAGCGATTCGACCTCGGCCGGATCGCGGTACCGGCGCTGGTCGTCGTCGGATGAGTGGGAGGTGAGGCGAACCACGCGGGCCTCGATGAGCGTCGGTCCCTCCCCGCGGCGCGCGCGCTCGTGCGCCTCCTTCGCGGCGGCGTAGCAGGCCAGCACGTCGCCGCCGTCGACCACCACGCCCGGCATGCCGTAGCCCTCCGCGCGGGCCGCGACCGATCCGCCGGCCACCTGGCGCTCGAGGGGGACGCTGATGGCGTAGCCGTTGTTCTCGCACACGAAGATGACCGGCAGCCGGTGCACGCCGGCGAAGTTCATGGCCTCGTGGATCTCGCCCTGGTTCGAGGTGCCCTCGCCGAACTGGGTCATGGTCACCACGTCGTCGCCGCGGACCCAGGCGCCCATGGCAATGCCGACGGCGTGGAGGACCTGCGTTCCCACCGGCGAGCTGAGGCTGACGATGTTGTACGGCGCCCCGCCGTAGTGCCCGGGCATCTGGCGGCCGCCCGAGCTGACGTCGTCGCCCTTGGCCAGATGGGCGGTGATGATGTCCTCGGCGCTCATCCCGAACGCGATGGTGCTGGCGATGGAGCGGTAGTAGGGCGCCATCCAGTCCTGCCCCCGGCGCATCGGCCAGGAAGTGGCCACCTGCGCGCCCTCGTGGCCCTGCCCCGAGATGATGAAGGCGATCTTGCCCGCCCGCTGCATGAGCCACATCCGCTCGTCGACGGCGCGGGCCAGCAGCATGGCGCGGTACATCGCCAGGACGTCGTCATCGCTGAGGCCCAGCTGCGCGTGCCGGGGTTGCAGGTCCGTGCTTGCCATCGGCTGGTGGTCCTCCTCTCCTTCGGCGTCCTAGACGTGAATCGGTGCGCCGTCGACCGCCATGGCGGCCTCGGGCAGCACCTCCGGCAGGGTCGGGTGGGCGTGGACGTTCATGGCGATCTCGCCGGCCGTGCCCTCCACCAGCTGGGCGAAGGTCGGCTCGGCAATGAGGTCGCCCGCGTGCGGGCCGATGATGTGGGTGCCCAGCAGCAGGCCGGTTTCCGCATCGGCGACGAACTTCGCGAACCCGTCTACCTCGCCGACGATGGTGGCCTTGCCCAGCGCCCGGAAGGGGAACTGGCCGGTCTTCACGCTCCGGCGCTCCGCCTTGGCCTCCTCCTCGGTCTTCCCGACCGAGGCGATCTGCGGGCGGCAGAAGGTGACGCGCGGCATCAGCTCCATCCGCACCGGCTCCGGGTCGTGGCCGGTCATGTGCTCGACGGCGACCACCGATTCGTGCGAGGCGACGTGCGCCAGGGCGAAGCCCGGCACGATGTCGCCGATGGCGTACAGGTTCGGCACGCCGGTGCGCATGAATTCGTCGACGATGACGTAGCCGCGCTCCGTCTTCAGCCCGTCGATCCCCTCGAGGCCGATGCCATCGGTCAGCGGCCGCCGCCCGACCGCGACCAGGATCAGGTCCGTCGTCAGGTCGGTGCGCTTCGAGCCGTCCTTGGTGGCGATGGTGAAGCTGATCTCGCCGTCGCCCCTGCGCAGCGACTCGGGGTCGATGGTCGAGCCGACGTGGGCGGTGATGCCCCGCTTGCGGAAGGTGCGAGCCAGCTCCTTGCTGATGTCCGGATCCTCGAGCGGCACCACGCGGTCGAGGTACTCGATCACGGTCACCTCGGCGCCGAAGTCGCGGTACATGCTGGCCCACTCCACGCCGATGGCGCCGGCCCCCACGATCGCCACCCGCTTCGGGGCGTCGTTGCGGGCCAGGGCCTCGTCGGAGGTGATGATCAGCTGGCCGTCGGGCTCGAGGCCGGGGAGGGACCGCGGGGCGGAGCCG
Source organism: Candidatus Limnocylindria bacterium (assembly GCA_035764845.1). Lineage (GTDB taxonomy): Bacteria > Chloroflexota > Limnocylindria > QHBO01 > QHBO01 > JACDBZ01. Next base: position 12,471 of record DASTYP010000076.1, on the reverse strand, counting down.
GTGGCCAGGATCAGGTTCGTGGCGCTGGCGTCGACGTCGCCGGACTCGCCGCCCGAGACGCGGACGCTGGTCGGGCCGGTCAGCACGCCCTGGCCGCGCAGGACGGTGATCTTGTTCTTCTTCATCAGGAACTCGACGCCGTTGACGTGCTTCTCCACCACGGCGTCGCGGCGCTTCCCCAGCGCCCCGTAGTCCAGGCCGATGCCGTCGTGGCCGGAGAGGCCGAACTCCGCGCCCTGCTCGGTCACGCGGTGCAGCAGGTCGGCCGTCTCGAGCAGGGCCTTGGACGGGATGCAGCCGCGATTGAGGCACGTCCCGCCCAGGCGGTCACGCTCGACGATGCCGACCGAGAGGCCCAGCTGCGCGGCGCGGATCGCGCCCACGTAGCTCATGCCCCCACCGAGGATGAGCAGGTCGAATCGTTGCTGGTCGGCCATCGGTCTCCTGTCGCTTCAGCTCGCCGCAGCCCCGGCGGGGCGCGGCGCATCGGTCTCGAAGGTTCGCTCCTCGTGCTCGGCGAAGGCCCGGCGCCAGTCGTCCGGGACCGGGATCGGCCGCGAGGCGGTGTAGTCGTACGTCACCAGCACGGTGTGCACGTCGCCGACCAACCGATCGTCCTCGCCGGCGGTCATGCGGTGGCGCATGTCGAAGCTGGATCGCCCGATGCGGTCGACGCGCGTCTCGACCCGAACCTCATCGCCGAAGAAGATCGGCGAGCGGAAGTCGAGCTCCACGCGGGCCAGGATCAGCGGCATCCGGTCGAACGGCGTCGGCGGCTTCAGGACGTCGAGCAGGTAGCGGATGCGCGCCAGCTCGACGTAGCTGAAGAAGACCGCGTTGTTGACGTGCCCGAACGCGTCCGTGTCCCCGAAGCGGACCTGGAGCGACGTTCGGTGACGGTAGGCATCGGTCACGGGCGGCCATTCTAGCCCGCCCGGCCGGGCACGGGTCAGGCGTCGGCCGGTCGCCGTGCCCCCGGGACCGACCCGAGGAGGCGGGCGTCGTCCGTGATCAGCGGCAGGTCGAGGCGGACGCTCAGCGCCACGTACGCCGCCTGGCTGGCCGTGCGACCGCGCTGGAGGTGCGGAGCGGCGTCGACAGGCGAGACGTCGTGCTCGCGGAACCCGAGGCGCTCGATGTCGTCCGCCAGGCGAGCGAGGTCCTCCGCGCCGCTCGAACGCTCGCGGGCGATCCGCTCCAGCACGTCCAGCCCGAAGCTGCGAGGCACGTGAACCTCGAGGGCGCCCGCCTCGTACTCGGCGCGGAGCGGGCGTCCGTCCACGGCGAACCAGGCCAGGAAGCCGCCGGGGTCCAGGACGACGCGCTTCATCGCTGCAGGAGCGTTTCGATGCGCGCGAGGGCCGTCCGCACGCGGGGATCCGCGCCGGGGCCGATGCCCCCGACGAGGTCGGCGTCCGCCAGCTGGGCGAGGTAGGCGCTGCGGGTCATGCCGCGCCGGCGGCAGGCGTCGTCGATCCGGGCGAGGAGGCGATCGTCGATCGAGATGAGGACGCGTCTCGTTGGCATGCGGCGGAGTATATCCGGATATACGCGACGCCCGCGACGGGGCCTACAGCGCCTCGCCGGCCCGGGCCATGAGCGCCGCCAGCAGGGTCGTCCGGGGCCCGAGGCTCTCGAGGTCCAGCCACTCGTCCACGGAGTGGTCGTCGCCACCGATGGGACCCAGCCCGTCCACGGTGGGGATGCCCAGCGCCGCCGTGGTGTTGGCGTCCGACGCGCCACCGGTGGCCGCGTCGCGCAGCGCGAAGCCCAGCTCGCCCGCAATTCTCACCGCGAGATCCACCAGCCGAGCCGACGCGGCGCTCTTCTCCATCGGCGGATGGCCGGCGACCTGCTGTAGGTCGACGCGCACGTCGAGGTCGGCCGGATTGGACGCCAACCGCGCGATCTCCTCGGCTGCGGCCTCGAACGCCTCGGTCGTGGCGGCGCGCAGGTCCACCTGGAGCTCGCAGCGCTCGGCCACCACGTTCGGCCGCGTTCCGCCGTGGATGACGCCGGCGTTGACCGTGACGCTGGGCCAGCGGCCGTTCAGCGCGTGCAGCGCCACGACCTGGCGTGCCGCCTCGAGCACGGCCGAGCGTCCCTTCTCCGGCTCGACGCCGGCGTGCGCCGCGCGACCGACGTAGGTGAGGTGGTAGTCGGCGATGCCCTTCCGAGCGCTGACGATGTCGCCGTTGGCCCGCGCGCACTCCAGCACGAGCACGGCGTCGTGGTGCGATGCCAGCCCGCGGATGACGGGCGTGCTGAACTGAGAGCCGACCTCCTCGTCCGGGTTGGCCACGAAGGTGACGGCCGGATGGACGCCGACCTCGTGCAGGGCGCCGATGGCGTGCAGTCCCGCCAGGAGCCCCGCCTTCATGTCGGTCACGCCCGGCCCCCAGGCGCGACGACCGTCGGACCGATACGGCCGCGCCGCGGCCGTCCCGGGGTCGAAGACCGTGTCCATGTGGCCGATCAGCAGCAGCCGCGGACCGTCACCGGCCAGGCGTCCGATGACCAGGTCGCCCAGCTGGCGCTTCCCCTCGGCCGGATGGTGCGGCCGGCGCTCGACCTCGGCACCCAGGCGCTCGAGCGCGTCGGCGACCGCATCGGCCACCTGGTTGACGCCCTCGGGGGTCCAGGAGCCACAGTCGATGTTGACGAGGGACTCGAGCTCCTCGCGGAACCGCGGCAGGCGCGCATCGACGGTGCGCCGCAGCGCGTCGAGATCGGGCATGGACGTCAATATACTCACCGCCATGGCGCCGGAGCCCGAGGCCGAGCCCCAGCCGAGCGACACCGAGGTGGACCTGGTCGAGCTGCGCGTCCTCGACGGGCCGAACCGATTCTTCACACGGCCGGCGGTGAAGCTCGAGTTCCGGGCCGAGGAGCCTGGTCGGGCGGCCGAAGCCGCAGCCAGCGCGGCCCTGGCGGTCCGCCGGCTTCACGTCGCGCTTGATCTGCCGGAGCCGAAGCTCACCGCGCGGCACTCCACCGACGGGCAGCGGAGCGCGGTCGCCTTCCCCTGGCGGCGGCGGACGATCTCGCAGGCCATCGCCGCGTCGGCGGCGCGCCTCGCGCTCGGGAAGTCGACGGAACGCCGGGAGCTCTCCGGCCTTCGGGCAGTGGCCCACGGGCCGCTCGCCCACCTTCCGCGGCCCCGGATCCCCATCGTGGCGGTGACCGGGACGAACGGCAAGAGCACGACCACCCGGCTGATCGCGCACATCCTCGCAGCCGCCGGCCGCGCGGTGGGGATGACGAACTCCGACGGCATCTACGTGCGCGGTGAGCTGGTCGAGGCGGGGGACTGGACCGGGTTCGGCGGCGCATCCCGGATCCTCGCGGAGCCGGGCCTCGACGTGGCGGTCCTCGAGACCGCGCGGGGCGGGATCCTGCTGCGCGGCATCGGCTACGCCGCCAACGACGTCAGCGTGGTGACCAACATCTCGGCCGACCACCTGGGGCTGCAGGGCATCGACACGCTCGACGAGATGGCCGAAGTCAAGTCGACCGTGGCGCGGATCACTCGGCGCGACGGCTGGAGCGTGCTGAACGCCGACGACCCGCGCGTGTGGCAGATGCGCCGGCTGACGAAGGCGAACATCTATGCCTTCAGCCTCGACCCGCGCTCCGGCACGGTGGAGGCCGCACTGGACGCGGGCGGTCGGGCGGCGGTGCTCGACCGGGGACGCCTCGTGCTGCGCGGCGCTGGCCGTCGTCCCCGGGGCCTGCTGCGGGTGGAGGACGTCCCCGTGACGTTCGGCGGCCTGTCGCGCTTCAACATCGCCAACGCGCTGGCCGCCGCAGCCGCCGCGGACGCCCTCGGCCTCACCACCAGGCAGATCAACGCCGGGCTGCGCAGCTTCGGCCAGGAGGCCGATGCCAATCCGGGGCGCCTCAACCTCTTCGAGCGCGACGGCACCTTCGCGCTGGTGGACTTCGCCCACAACGAGGCCGGCATGGCCGGGCTGCTGGAAGTCGCTCGCGCCGTCGCTCGCCGCGGCCGGGTGCGGCTGGCGTTCGGCACGGCGGGCGACCGCACCGATGAGATCCTGTTCCGCATGGGCGGCATCGCCGCCCGGGCCGACGACCTGGTCATCGCCGAGAAGGAGCACTACCTGCGCGGCCGCGACCTGGGGGAGATGAACGAGCTCCTGCGCTCCGGTGCGCGCGAGGGTGGGTACGCGGGGGAGATCGAGGCGCATCCCTCCGAGCTGCAGGCCCTTCGCGTCCTGCTGGACCGGGCGAGGCGAGGGGACGTGGCGTGCGTCATGGCGCATGTCGAGCGGCGCGAGCTGTTCGCATGGCTCCGCGAGCAGGGCTTCCGTGCCGTGACGCCGGAGGACCTGCGCCGGCTCGTGGCCGGACGGGCGGCGCCGGCCGGCTAGAGGTCCAGGTCGATCTCCTCGTCGGAGTCGGAGACGCCGACGACGGCGCGCAGGCCCTCGGTCTCGGATGCCGCGCCGTGCTGGCGCCGCTGCAGCTCCTTCCAGACCTGGTTGGCGTGGTCGACGCAGACCACCACGACGTCCCCGTCGGTCGCCAGGTCGAGCGCGCGGCGCGTCGCCTGCAGCTCGTCCAGGATGGTGGTGACCGACCCGACGCGCCGCTCGGACCCAGCGCTCTCGATGCCCTCCACGATGAGCTCCGCCGTGCTGCCGCGCGGGCGACCGCGGTTGTTCTCGTCCTCGCGGACGATGATCTCGTCGAAGTAGCGTGCAGCGACGCGACCGAGCTCGCGGATGTCCTCCTCGCGCCGGTCGCCGGCGGTGGCGACCACCGCGATCCTGCGTCCCGTCACCGGCGCACGAGCGCCGCCCGCCGAGGGCTCGCTGAGGCGCTCCACGAACTCGCCGAGGGACTCCACGGCCGGCGGGTTGTGCGCGTAGTCGACGACGACCCGGTAGCCGTCCAGCTCGAACATGTTGAGGCGACCCGGAGCCATGAAGTAGGAGGTGGTGAAGGTCCGCAGCCCCTGTCGGATGTCGTGCAGATGCGCCCCCGCCGCCCACGCCGCGGCGGCCGCGGCCAGCGCGTTCTGGACGTTCATCCGCGCGCGCCCCTCGAAGGTCGCCGGGATCAGGTGCGTCCACACCAGGTCCATCGTCTTGCGTCCCTGTCGCAGCACGATCTTCTCGCCGTTCCGGCCCTGCTCCAGCGTCACGGCACGGCGGCCGCGAGAGGCCTGGAACTTCAGTCGGTCGTGCTCAGGGTCCATGCTGAAGTAGATCACCGACCCCGAGCAGTGGCGCGACATGGCCGCCACCAGCGGGTCGTCCGCGTTGAGCACCGCCACGCCGTCGCGCGGGACCGCCTCGACGATCACGCGCTTCACCTCGGCCAGCTGCCGGATCGAGTGGATGCCGCCCAGGCCCAGATGGTCGCCGGTGACGTTGAGCACGACCGCCACGTCGTTGCGCTGGTAGCCGAGGCCCTCCCGCAGGATGCCGCCGCGCGCGACCTCGAAGACGGCGAAGTCGACGGTCGGGTTCTGCAGGACCATCGAGGCGGAGCGCGGACCGGAGGCATCGGCCTTCCGCACGATGCGGCCGTCGACGTAGATCCCATCGGTGGACGTCAGGCCGACCTTGCGGCCCATGCCCTTCATGATGTGCGCGATCATCCGGGCCGTGGTCGTCTTCCCGTTGGTGCCGGTGACCGCCACGATGGGGATGCGGGAGGGCGTGCCCGGCGGGAAGAGCAGGTCGATCACCGGCTTGGCCACGTACTGCGCCTCGCCCTCGGTCGGGTTGGTGTGCATCCGGAACCCGGGCGCCGCGTTGACCTCCACGATCCCGCCGCCGGTCTCGCGCACCGGCAGGCTGACGTCGGGGCAGATCAGGTCGATGCCGGCGATGTCCAGCCCCACCACCTGGGCGGCCAGCTCGGCCAGCTCCGCGTTGTCGGGGTGGATCTCCTCGGTCCGGTCGATGCTGATGCCGCCGGTGCTCATGTTGCCGGTGCGCTTCAGGTAGATCCGCTGGCCCCGCGGCGGCACGTCGCTGAGCTCGAAGCCCTGCTCGCGCGCGTACGCAATCGCCTCGTCGTCGATCTTGATGCGGGTCAGCACCTTCTCGTGGCCGATGCCGCGGCGCGGGTCCGCATTGGTGATCTCGACCAGCTCCGCGAGCGAGCGGGACCCGTCGCCCTCGACGTGGGCCGGGACCCGCTGGGCCACAGCGCGCAGCACGCCGCCGATCACCAGGCAGCGGTAGTCGTTGCCGGTGAGGTACGTCTCGACCACCACGCCGCCGTTCCGGCTCTCGGCCCGCGCGATCCCGTACGCGTCACGGACCGAGACCTCGTCGACCAGGTTGAGCATCACGCCGCGGCCGTGGTTGCCGTCCAGGGGCTTCACCGCCACCGGGTAGCCGATCCGGATGGCCGCCGCGGCAGCCGAGTCCTCGTCGCGCACGACCTCGGAGCGCGGCACCGGGACGCCGGTGGCCGCCAGCAGCCGGTTGGTGAGCTTCTTGTCCGAGGCGATGTCGACGCCGAGCGACGCGGTCTGGCTGGTCATGGTCGCCCGGATCCGCTTCTGGTGAACGCCGTGGCCCAGCTGGACCAGCGACTGCTCGTTGAGCCGGATGGAGGGGATGTCCCGCAGCGCCGCCTCGTCCAGGATGGCCTGCGTCGATGGTCCGAAGGCGGCGCGCTCCGCCAGCAGGATGAGCGCCTCGAGCTCGGCGCCGAAGTCGAAGCCCGGTTCGGCCTCCACCAGGTGGTTGACCAGCCGAACGGCGAGCTTGCCGGCGGCGAGCCCCACCGTCTCCTCGGCGTACGAGTAGACGACGTGGTAGCGGCCCGGCTCCCCGGTGCCACGCGTCTTGCCCCGTCCGACCTCGGTACCGGCCTCCCGCTGCAGCTGGAGGGCGATGTGCTCCGCGATGTGCCCGACCCACGTGCCCTCACGCAGCCGGCCGGCGAATCCGCCCACCTTGCCGGTGCCGCAGCTGTGCTCCGCGATGCCGGGCAGCATCTCCAGCAACGCCTCGACGAAGCCCGGCAGCGTGTTCGACGGGTAATGCTCGAGCACGCCCAGGTCCACGATGAGCTTGATTGCCGGGTCGTAGCTCCAGTAGTTCGGGCCGCGGTAGACGCGGGTCTCGAGGATGCGCAGCTCGGCCTTCGGCTCGACGCCGGCGGGCGGGGTCGGCGTGGCCTTCTGGCGCCGCGGAGCCGTGCCCTTGCCGCCGCGCGGCGCGCGCTCGACGGCGCTCATTCGCTCGCCTCCTCCATGCGCCGGGCGTGGAGCGCGCGGCGTCGAGCTCGCTCGGGCGCGGTGTCATCGGCTCCCTCCGCGGCGATGCGCCGGATGAGCCGCCGGGTCTGCGCGCTCGCCGCCTGCAGGCTCGCGAGCTCGCGGTCGGTCGCGCTGATCGGCCGCAGCGGGGCGAGGAGCTTCCGCCGGCGGATGTCGAACCGGTAGCCGGATGGCAGGGAGTGGAGCACGACGCCGGAGACCATGATCGGCCGGTGACGCTTGACCTCGTACGCATCGGTCTGGATCTGCGCGGGATCCAGGATGGTGACCGATCCCTTGCCGATGACTTCGAGCACGCCCTTCGGCGTCACCAGGCCAGCGGTGTCCTCGTCGATTCCGATGCCCAGCAGCGCCGGCGACTGCGCCACCAGGGCCAGCAGCCGTCCGAACCGGTTGCGCTGCTCGAAGTGCTGATCGATCAGCACGCCCGGGAGCAGCCCGAGGCCCGCGCTCATCTGCGTCATGCGCTGTTTCGGGGTGGCGCCGCTGGTCCCGAAGGCCACCATGTGGCTGGCGATGGCCGATGCGCCGGCACTGGTGCCGGCGATGATCGCGCCGTGGCGATGGCGCTCGACCAACGCTCGGCCGAGGGCGGTGCCGCCGATCACGCTCGACAGCCGCAGCTGGTTGCCGCCCGTCATGAAGATGCCCGTGGCGTCCTCGAGCGTCGCCGCGAGGCGCCGGTCGTCCGCGTCCTCGCGCACCAGCGGCCGCAGGCCGCGCACGTCGGTGATGCCCAGCTGTCGGAAGAGCTCCAGGTACAGCTCGGTCGCCTCGTCACCCAGCGACGACGCCGTCGAGATCACCACGACGCGCGCGTCGTTCCCGCCGGCCAGCGCGACGAACCGCGTCAGGATCTGTCGCTGACGCAGCTTGTCCTCGGCGCCGCCGATGATGAGCAGGTGGCCGGTCCGGGCCTGCCCGGAGCGGGCGGTGGCAGGCATGGCGCGCAGCATAGCGGGCGCCGCTAGACTCGATCGGATGGGGCAGACGGACCGCATCCCCACCGAGGAGCGGGACTACTACGAGGTCCTCGGGGCGGAGCCCTCGGCGTCCTCGGCGGAGCTGCGCACGGCGTTCCGCGAGGCCGTCCTGCGGCACCATCCCGACCGCGCGCCGACCTCCGACGTCGCCACCCGTCGCACCTCGATCCTCAACCGCGCCTGGGCCGAGCTGCGCGACCCGCTGCGTCGCCTGCACTACGACCGCGAGCTCGAGGCCGGCCGAGCGGCGACCATGGACTGGCCGCTCGAGCAGCACGAGGCGCACCGCGTTCGGCCGCGCCGCGTCCGCCGTCCCGACATCGGTGCCCCCAGTCCCTGGCACCAGCCGCAGTGGCGCTCGGTCGGTGGGTTCCGCATTCCCGCCGAGGTGTTCCTGGCCGGTCCCGCGGCGCAGGACCGCTGGATCGTCGAGCACCACATCCGCGGCGAGGACTGGCGCGAGCACTCCGAGCGCTACTGGCTTCGCTACGCGGCGAGGCACTACGCCGACCACGGCCGCGTCGACGACTGGCTGGGGACGATCGAGCGGATCGTGGCGCTCGACGCGCCCTTCGCCGAGCTGGTGGATCTCCACATCCGGGAGGCGTACGTCGCCGCGGAGGAGGAGCTGCGCGGCGCGATGACGCTGGCTCGCCTGGTGGACCGCTACCCGGACGGCACGGCGCAACGGCGGTGGGCGGAGCGCGAGCTGCGCGTCCTGCTCGGCGAGTACCGCGACCGGCACGTGCGTCGCGGACCCGCCGCGCGACGCGCCGAGAACGCGGAGCTGCTGCTCAACTTCCTCGAGACGCTGGGCGTGGAGCCGTCCTTCACCGACTACCGTGCCGCCATCGTGGCGCACCGCCGAGCGGGTCACGGCGGTCGCGCCGCGGAGCTGGTGGAGCGTGTGATGGCCGCGCCGGTGACCGACCCCGGGCGCTGGTTCAGCCTGGTGCAACTGCTGACCGAGGCGGGCCAGCTCGATCGCGCATCGGCGCTCCTGGCGGAGATCGCGCGCGGCGAGCACCCCGAGGCGCTCAACCCCAGGCGGGTCGTCGGGCCGTGGCGGCGCATCGCCGTGGCACGCGAGCGGTTGGCTCGCGCTCGACGGAGGTCCGGAGGCCGGGCGACGGCCTGAGCGTGCTAGGCTCGGGGGCCCATCCGCATCGGAGCAGGCGCCCCGTGAGGTTCAGCGGCAACGACCGGCGGCTGGTGCTCGGCATGATCGCCGGGCTGGCTGCAGCCGTGGCGGGGATCATCCTGGCGGGCAGCGACCAGGCATTGCCCTACACGGTCATCCCGGTGCTCGGGGTCATCCTGGTCGGGCTGACGCTCGGCTCCGGCGCGGCGATGGGCGCGTACATCGTCGCCACGCTCATCCTCGTCCTGCTGACGCTGCAGCCGTCGCACATCGACGACCTCGAGGCGTCTGACGTCGTTCGCCTCACCGCCTTCCTGCTCGGGACCCCGCTCGCCGTGCTGCTCGTCAACCGGGCGGAGGTCGACCGGCGTCGGGCCGATCGGGCGCTTCGGGCCAGCGAGGAGGCGGGCGCGGCGCTGGAGGCCGAGCGGCAGCGGCTGGAGGCCGCCCGTCGGGAGGTCGACTCGGCCCTCGCCACGGCGGAGCGCGAGCGCGCTCGACTCGAGGAGGTCGCTGAGTCGATCCCGGAGCCGTTGATCGTGTATGACGAGGACGGCCATGGAACCTACGGCAACCGGGCGGCGCTGCGCCTCTTCGGTCGCAGCTTCGTCGAGCGCTCGCTCGATGCGTGGGGGCGGGTCACCCAGCCTCGGGATGTCCGCGGCCGCGTGCTGGCCCCCGAGGAGTGGCCGCAGGTGCGGGCGCAGCACGAGCCGGTTCGCGGTCGCCTCACGTTGCGCATCCCGATGACCGGGCGCGATCTGATGGTCGACGTTGAGGGGACGCCGATCCCCGGCGGTGGCGCCGTCCTGCTGCTCCGGGACATCGGCAAGGAGGAGGACGAGCGGCGTCGCCTGTCTCGCTTCGCGAGCTTCGTGGCGCACGAGCTGCGCAACCCGCTGGCGGTGGCCAAGGCGCGCATCGAGCTCGCCCAGCGGGACCCGCAGCGCGGCGAGCGAGCGCGGGCTCACGACGGGCGCGCCCTCGAGTCGGTGGACGCGGCGATCGGCATCCTCGAGCGCCTCGAGCTCTACTCGCGCGCCGATTCCGGACGCGTCGAGGCGTCCCGCGAGCCCTTCGAGCTGGCCCCGGCGGTCGGATCGGCGATCGAGCGGCTCCGCGCGCGTGGGTCGCAACGCGAGGTTCGCGTCGCCATGGCGCCGGGCGCCTGGGTCACCGGCGACCGACAGCTCAGCGAGCAGGCCATCACCAACCTGCTGACCAACGCCGATCGCTACGCCACGGCCAACACGCCCATCCGGGTCTCGGTCGAGGCCGGGGCGCAGGTGGTCCTGCGCGTTGCCGACGACGGGCCGGGCATCGACGACGAGATTGCTGACCGCATCTTCCGCGAGCGGGTCACGGCCGGCCGCGGGCTCGGCCTGGGCCTGTACCTCGTCCGCGCCACGATGGAGGCGATGGGCGGATCGGTCGTGCTCGAGCAGCGGCGCCCCGGTTCGGTGTTCGCCCTGCGCTGGCCCGTCGGGCAGTCGCCGACCGTGGACACCGTCACGGACCAGGCGGACCACGCGGACCACGCGGACCACGCGGACCACGCGGACGAGCGGGACCGCGTGGACGACGCGACCCGGACGGCACCTGCGGAGCGCTAGGGCCCGCTGACGACCTCGAGCGGGCCGAAATCTGCCGCGCGCAGCTCGTCGCCGATGCGCGCGGCGTCGCCCACGACCAGGATCAGCGCGTCATCCGGTCGGACCAGGTCCCGCGCGGCCCGGTGCACCGCCTCCGGGTCCACCGCCTCCAGCCGCTCGCGGTAGCGCTGCCACCAGTCGGACGGCAGGTCGTAGACCGCCAGCGGCTCGATGGCCGCGGCGATCCCGCCGGTCGTCTCGAACCGGAGCGGGAAGACGCCGACCAGGAAGTCGCGGACCTCGCGGAGCTCATCGGCTCCCGGCGGCGCCTCGCGGATGCGTTCGAGCTGGCCCAGCAGCTCGCGCACGGCGTCGACGGTCACCTCGGTCTGGACGGCGGCCAGCGCCGTGAACGGGCCAGCGGACCGGCGCGGGTCGAACGAGCAGCGGGCGCCGTACGTGTAGCCCAGCTGCTCCCGCAGCCGGAGGTTCAGGCGGCTGCCGAAGACGCCGCCGAGCAGCGCCGCCATGACGATGGCGGGGAAGTAGCGCGGGTCGTAGCGGTCGATGCCCAGGTGCCCGACCCGCAGCTCGCTCTGCACCGATCCGGGACGGTCAACCAGCACCACCCGCCGCCCGCCTCCGGGCTGGGGCTCGAAGGCGCGGTGCCCGGGACCCGACCCCTCCCACGACCCGAAGTGGCGCTCGATCACCGCCATCGCGCCGTCCACGTCGATCGCGCCGGCCACGACCAGGTCCGCGACGCTTGGCGCGTAGCGCGACGCGTGGAAGGTGCGCGCGTCTGCCACGCCCAGTCCGCTCACCGTCTTGGGCACGCCCGCCGACATGCGCGCGTACGGCGTGTCAGGCGCGTAGACGTGGCGCAGGAAGCTCTCGTCCGCCAGGCGGCCGGGATCGGCCCGAGCCTGGAGGATGTCGTTGAGGCGCTCGGCCTTGAGGCGTTCGAACTCCCCCTCGTCGAGCCGCGGCTGCCGCACCATCTCGGCCAGCAGGCGCGTGCCCTCGTCCAGGTGGGTCCCCAGCGCGGTGAAGCCGGCCCGCGCGCTGTCCCAGGACGACTCGCTGACCACGCTGATGCCCAGCCGCTCGGTCGTCTCGGCGAAGGCCGACGCATCCAGGGATGCGGTGCCGGTCACCAGCAGCTGCGCCGTCAACGCGGCAATGCCGCCCTGCGGCTCCTCCTCGGCCGCGGCGCCGGCATCGGTCAGGAGCTGGACGCTGACCAGCTCGCGGTCGGGGAGCGGCACCAGCCACGCCACCATGCCGTTCGGCAGCTCGCGCCGCTCGAAGTCGGGAAACCGGTACGGCCGCGGGGCCGTGGCCGGGGGTCGGAGCGTCATGCCTTCGCCTCCGCGGGAACGTAGGTGAGGAGCACCCGGTTGTCGGGCACCAGGAAGGCCTGCATGGACGCGCGCACCCGATCGGCGTCGACCGCGTCGTAGCGCTCGACCTCGTGGTTGATGCGGT
>DASTYP010000075.1:0-3238 GCA_035764845.1 Candidatus Limnocylindria bacterium | reverse complement strand
GGCGAGACGGCGGCGGCATCGGTCCTCATCGGACAACCGATGATAGAACAGATGTTCTAGTTGGGGAAGGCCCGCTTGGCCTTTGCTATACTCCCCGCGGCCCGGGGATGTAGCTCAGCTGGGAGAGCACCGCGTTCGCATCGCGGGGGTCAGGGGTTCGAGTCCCCTCATCTCCACCACCCCCTTCTTCCCTCGTCGCGGTCCGCCCTGCTGCTCAGTCGCGCCCGTGTGCGGTGCTCTCCGCAGGAGCATTGCGTCGGCCGAGCCGCCATCCAGACGAGCTTCTGCTCCTCACGGGAGCACCACGACCAGCGTGTGCTTCCACAGCGTCCGGCCCGGACGTCTCCCCGGACGCAATGCTCCTCACAGGAGCAGGTCGCGGACCCGACCGAACGCTTGCCAGCGCCCTTTAGGATGGGCCGACGGCCCCACGGGCCGCATGCGACCTATCGACTGACACACCAAGGGAGGGTGGTTCCACCATGTCGAGACGTGTCCTGTCCATCGTCGGTCTGCTCGTGCTGGCGCTCGTCGTCACCGCGTGTGGTGACCAGGCCCCGGCGTCGAGCGACGCCGGCTCAGGATCCCCCGCCGAGTCGTCGGCACCCACCACCGGCGCCGAGGAGACGCCCGTCCCGACCGAGGGGACCGGTCCGTCCGAGGGCGGCCGCCTGGCGCTCGTCCAGGAGCGCGGCCAGCTCATCTGTGGCGTCAACGGCAGCCTGCCCGGCTTCAGCTTCCTCGACGAGAACGGCGAGATGAGCGGCTTCGACGCCGACTTCTGCCGCGCGCTCGCCGCGGCGGTGTTGGGCGACGCGACCGCCGTCGAGTTCCGCGCGCTGTCGACCGATCAGCGTGGACCCGCGCTCCAGACCGGCGAGGTCGACGTCCTCATCCGCAACACGACCTGGACGGTCAGCCGCGACACCTCGTGGGGCCTCTTCGCCCCGACGACCTTCTACGACGGCCAGGCGATCATGGTGAACGCCTCGGTCGGCGCCGAGACGCTCGAGGACCTGGCCGGTGCGACGGTCTGCGTCCAGTCGGGCACGACGACCGAGCTCAACCTCGCCGATGCCTTCCGCCAGGCCGGCGTCGAGATCGAGACGCAGGTCTTCGCGGACATCGACCCGACCTACCAGGCGTACGAGGAGGGCCGATGCGACGCGGTCACCAGCGACCGTTCGCAGCTGGTCGCCCGCCGCACCGGGTTCGCCAACCCGGACGACCACGTCATCCTGGACGCGGTGCTCTCGAAGGAGCCGCTCGGGCCGGTGGCCCCCATCGGTGACGACGCCTGGTTCAACGTGGTGAAGTGGACCGTCTTCGCGACCATCGAGGCCGAGGAGCAGGGCATCACCTCCGACAACGTCGAGGAGACCGCCACCTCCAGCGAGGATCCGGTCGTCCAGCGCCTGCTGGGTGTGACGCCGGAGGGCTCCGAGCCCTTCGAGTCGGGCCTCGGCCTGGATGCCGACTGGGTGGTCAACGTGATCAGCCAGGTCGGCAACTACGCCGAGATCTACGACCGCAACCTCGGTCCGGACACCCCGTTCGACCTCGACCGCGGGCTGAACTCGCTGTGGACCGACGGCGGCCTGCTGTACGCCCCGCCGTACCGCTGACCCTCCGTTCGGGGAGGGATGGGGCCGCTGGCTCCGTCCCTCCCCTGACTCCCGAATCCTGATGACCGCCGCGCCCGCCCCTTCGTCACCGCACGCCTCCGTGCCGCTCTGGCGCGACCTGCGCGTGCTTCGCATCGCGGGACAGGTCCTGGTCCTGCTGATCGTCGCGGTCGTCGCGGCCTTCGCGGCGCGGAACCTGATGACCGCGATGAACGAGCGCGGGCTCGGGTTCGGCTTCAACTTCCTCAGCCGAGCGGCCGGCTTCGAGATCGCCGAGTCGCCGATCCCCTACGCGCCGACCGACACCTACGGCGAGGCCTTCCTCGTCGGCCTGCTCAACACCCTGTTCGTCAGCATCGTGGGCATCGTGCTGGCCACGGCCCTGGGGATCGTGGTGGGCGTCGCCCGCCTCAGCCCCAACTGGCTGGTCAACCGCGTCGCGGCCGCGTACGTCGAGGTGATGCGCAACACGCCGCTCCTCGTCCAGCTGTTCATCATCTACTTCGCGGTCTTCCTCCAGCTTCCCGGCGTGACCGATACGCTCCGCATCGGCGACGCGGTCTTCCTCAACCAGCGCGGTGTCTTCGTCCCGGCGCCGCAGGCGCAGAGCGGGCTGCTGCCCTGGCTCGGCGTCCTCGTGGCGGGCATCGTCATCGCGGTCGCCGCACGCCGATGGCAGCGCCGGCGCGAGGACGCGGGGCACCACGGCCGGCACGCCGCCGCCATCGGCCTGTGCGTGTTCGCCGTCCTGGTCGTCGCCGCCTGGGTCGCGCTGCGGCCGTTCGAGCTCCAGGCGCCAGTCCAGGAGCGCTTCAACTTCGTCGGCGGCCTGCGGCTGTCGCCTGAGTTCACCGCCCTGCTCGTTGGCCTGGTCATCTACACCGCCGCCTTCATCGGCGAGGTGGTGCGCGGTGGCATCCAGGCGGTGCGCAAGGGCCAGGTGGAGGCGGCGCGGGCGCTCGGGCTGACCGAGGGCGAGATCCTGCGGCTGGTCGTCTTCCCCCAGGCGCTGCGGATCATCGTCCCGCCGGTCACGAGCCAGTACCTGAACCTGGCCAAGAACTCGAGCCTCGCCATCGCCATCGGCTACCCCGACCTGTTCAAGGTCGGCCAGACCATGGCCAACCAGACCGGCCAGCCGGTGCCGGTGATGATCCTGGTCATGGGCACCTACCTCGTGATCAGCCTGGTCACGTCCGCGCTCATGAACCTGTACAACCGCCGCGTCCAGGTGCTCGAGCGATGACCGCCGAGATCCTGCCGCCGCCGCGCACGAGCATCGGGCCGGTGGCCTGGCTGCGAGCCAATCTCTTCTCCGGGCCGGTCAGCAGCCTCCTCACCGTGGTGATCGGCGCCGCGCTGCTGTGGCTGGGGCTCCAGATCGGCACGTGGGCGGTCACGGAGGCGCGCTGGAGCGTGGTGACGAACAACCTCCGGCTCTTCCTGATCGGGCAGTTCCCCGCCGACCAGGCGTGGCGCATCTGGCTCAACCTGCTCGTGATCTCGGTCCTCACCGGGCTCTCAGCGGGGAGCCTCGGGTCGACGACCCGCGCGCTCGCGGTGACGCTGTCGGCCGTCCAGGTGCTGCTGGCGCTCCTGATCGTCGCCTCGCC
>DASTYP010000074.1:0-4020 GCA_035764845.1 Candidatus Limnocylindria bacterium | reverse complement strand
CACCACGCCGCTGCTCATCCAGCACGCGGAGAAGGACCTGCGCTGCACCATCACCCAGGCCGAGGAGCTGTTCGCGGTCCTGCGCTCCCTGCGCCGGACCGTGCGCCTGATGCGCGTGCCGGACGAGTCGCACGAGCTCACCCGCTCCGGCACGCCGTTCCGGCGCGTGGACAACCTGCGGCTCATCGCCGAGTGGTTCGACCACTTCCTGGTGCAGGGCAAGCGCCGGCTGCCACGAATCGACCCGAACCGCGGGTAAGGAGACTTCGGCATGTCCACCGACCTCGAGGCGGCCCTTGCCGCTGGCTATGGCTTCGACGCGCCGGCACTGACCTTCGGGGCCGCCATGGAGGGCGACCAGGCACTGCCCGGCGCCCAGGTCCGCGTGCCGCTGCAGATGATGAACCGCCACGGCCTGGTGGCCGGCGCGACCGGGACGGGCAAGACCAAGACGCTGCAGGTGCTGGCCGAGCAGCTCAGCGATGCCGGCGTCCCGGTCTTCATCAGCGACATCAAGGGCGACATCAGCGGGCTGGCGGCTCCGGCCCAGCTCAACGAGAAGCTCACCGGTCGGGCGCAGTCCATCGGCTTCGCCGACTACGCTCCGAAGGCGTTCCCGGTGGAGTTCTTCACCCTCGACCGCGAGGGCAAGGGCGTGCGCCTGCGCGCATCGGTCTCGAGCTTCGGGCCGATCCTGCTGGCGAAGGTGCTGGACCTGAACGAGACGCAGCAGTCGGTGCTGGCCCTCGCCTTCAAGTACGCCGACGACAAGAAGCTGCCCCTCATCAACCTCGAGGACCTGCGGGCGCTGCTCAACCACCTGGGATCGGACGAGGGTAAGTCCGAGATGGCCGAGTACGGCGGCGTGGCGACCGCCACCGTCGGGGTCATCATCCGCAAGATCGTCGAGCTCGAGCAGCAGGAGGCCGATGCGTTCTTCGGCTCCCCCGAGTTCGACGTCGCCGACTTCCTGCGCGTGACGCCCGAGGGGAACGGCGTCGTCAGCATCCTGGAGCTGGCCGACATGCAGGACCGCCCGGCCCTCTTCAGCACCTTCATGATGTGGTTGCTCGCGTCCCTGTACGAGACGCTGCCCGAGGTCGGCGACCCGGAGAAGCCCAAGCTGGTCTTCTTCTTCGACGAGGCGCACCTGCTGTTCCGCGATGCGAACAAGACGTTCATGCAGCAGATCGAGCTGGTCGCTCGCCTGATCCGATCCAAGGGGGTCGGCGTGTTCTTCGTGACCCACTCGCCCTCCGACGTCCCGGCCGAGGTGCTGGGACAGCTGGGCAACCGGGTGCAGCACGCGTTGCGCGCCTTCACGCCGGACGACCTCGAGGTGGTCCGCGCCACCGCGGAGACGTTCCCGACGACCGAGTACTACGACGTCGAGAAGGAGCTGACTGCCCTGGGCACCGGCGAGGCGCTGGTGACGGCGCTGGACCTCAAGGGCCGACCGCTGCCGACGGCGCGGGTGATGATGCGCCCGCCGATGTCGCTGATGGCCCAGATCGAGCCGTCGGCCTTCGACGCGGTGGTGAGCGCATCGCCGCTGGCGACGGAGTACGCCTCCGATACGGACCCCGAGTCCGCCAAGGAGCTGCTGGCCGCGCGCATGGCCAGGGTCGAAGCCGATGCGCAGAGCTCCATGGACGATGTCGAGGATCCCGAGGGCCGGGGCCGTATGCGATCGACGCGCGCCCCGGAGCGGGGGATCGACTGGGGCGACGTGGCACAGGAAGGGGCGCGGTTCGCCCGCTCCGGAGCCTTCAACACCATCCTGCGCTCCATCCTCGGCATCCTGGGTGGCGGCTCACGTCGCCGCTGACCGGAGGAGTACCGATGCGCGCATTCATCATCGAGCTGGAGAACCGCCCCGGGACGCTGGCCGACCTGTGCGAGGCCATCGGGGCGGCGAACATCAACGTCAGCGGTCTGGCCGGTGCCTCCCGGCACGCGGGCGGCGCCGTCGCGCTGATCACCAGCAACGACGCCGGCATGCGGGCACTGCTCGAGGCGCGGCACGCCGACTACCGGGAGGCGCCCGTGGTCTCGGCGACGCTCGACGATCGGCCGGGCACGCTCGGTGAGGCGGCGCGCCGGCTGGGGGACAGCGGTGTGAACGTCGAGGCCATCATCCCGACCGGTGTCCGCGGCCTGCGTGTCAGCGTCGCCTTCGCCGTCGACGACGAGCCGAGGGGCCGGCAGGCGCTGGCCGACCTGGCGCAGCGGGCGACGAGCTCGATCTAGGAGCCGCGCGGCAGCGCCTGGCGTGCGAGCCGGGGCACGTCGGTGACGAACGCCCACAGGCCGCAGGCGGCCAGGTGCTGCATCCGCTCGGGATCGTTGACGACGTAGCAGCCGATCTGCCGGCCGTAGGCCTTCGCCTGCGCCAGCAGTGGCATCGGATCCAGTCCCAGGTCACCCTCCCACGGGAAGACGCCGATGTGGCCATGCTCCGTCGCCCACACCAGCGCCGGCTCGATCGGCTGCGTGGGCACGAGCAGGTAGCCGGTCCGGATGGCAGGGTCCAGCTCGCGGACGCGCTCGATGGCGCGCTCGTCGAAGCTGATGACCGCCAGCCGCTCCCCGTCGCGCACGGGGTGCTGCGCCACGGCCGCCACCACGGCGTCGGCGGCCGCGGCGGCCTTGATCTCGACGACCAGTCCGATGCCCTCCGGCAGCCAGGCGAGCACCTCGCCGAGCGTCGGCACGGTCAGGCCGCGGCCCCGGTACGGGGATGAGCCGTCCGGGCCGGCGAACTGTGCGCCCGCATCTGCCTCGCGCACCTGGTCCATGGTCATCGACGCGACGGCCCCGGTGCGATCGGTGGTTCTGTCGAGCGTGTCGTCGTGGATGACGGCGAGCTGCCCGTCGGCGGTGAGGTGGACGTCGAGCTCGATGGCATCGGCGCCGTCCTCCACGCCGAGGCGGAAGGCCTCCATCGTGTTCTCCGGTGCCCGGTCGGAGGCACCGCGGTGCGCCACCACGATCGTCATCGGTCCGTCTCCTCCAACAGCACCTCGGCGGCGGCCAGCTCGTTCTCCTCGTCACCCGACGGGACGCCGCGCAGGATGGCGATGCCGACGAGCAGCAGGACGAGCAGCGAGCCGACCGCGACCTGGTAGGCACCGCGGTCCAGCGAGTCCAGCAGGTTCGCCACGATGATGCCGTACACGACCGGTCCGACGACGGCGCTGAACTTCCCGACCAGGCCGTAGAGGCCGAACATCTCGCCCACGCGCTCCGGTGGCGTCAGGCGCAGGAGCATCAGCCGATCCACCACGCCCACGCCGCCCAGCCCGGCACCGGCCAGCGCGCCGGCCACGAGGAAGGGGATGGTCGAGAGGAACGCGGTCAGGATGGCGAGCGCGAGGGCCCAGGCGGCCAGCACCGCGAAGAGGGTCCGGCGCGGTCCCCAGCGGTCGGCCAGCACGCCCCAGCCGAACGAGGCGAGCACGGCGACCACGGTCAGGACCAGCAGCACCTGCAGCGCCTGGCCCTCGGTGAAGCCGATGGCGTTGACCGCGAAGGCGCTCATGACGGCGATGGTGGTGTTCACCGGGTCGGAGTAGAAGAAGCGCGCCACGATGAACCGGAGCAGCCCCGGCGCCCGCCGCGCGTGGTCGAGCGTGTCGGCCAGCTGTCGCCACGAGCGGACCGCGTCGATGGCACTGAACGCGGCACCGCCGCGGGCCGGCTCCCGCACCAGCAGGAAGAGCGGCGCCGCGAACAGCGCGAAGAGGCCGCCGACGAGCGCGAAGGTGGCCGGCGTCGATCGGTCGTTCTCGACGGTCACGCCCAGCAGCAGGATGACGCCGACGAGCAGCGTCCCGCAGTAGCCCAGGGCGACGCCCACCCCCGAGAGCCGGCCGCGAGTCAGCGGATGGGCGACGTCGGGCAGCAGCGCGTCGTAGTAGATGAGCGCCGCCTGGTAGGCGAAGTTGGCCAGGGCGAAGGCCACCAGCCCGAGCCGGATGTCGACGATGCCGATGACGACCGTGCCGCCGATGCACAGGG
>DASTYP010000073.1:0-16495 GCA_035764845.1 Candidatus Limnocylindria bacterium | reverse complement strand
TGGGGTGGCCTACGGGGCTTGAACCCGTAACCTTCGGAGCCACAATCCGATGCTCTGCCAGTTGAGCTAAGGCCACCACGAAGCCGCGCGTGGTCGCAGCGCGGGGCCGATATCGTCGCCGATCCCGCGCCCCCACGCAACACGCGCTGAGCGATCGGCTAGGTCCGGTCGCCGCCTCGCATGGCACGCAGGACGAGCAGCACGATGATCGAGCCGATCACGGCGATCACCAGCGCCCCGAGCCAGCCGGACGCCTCGTCCTGACCGAGCACGTTGACCCACAGGAACCCGCCGAGGAAGCCGCCGACGACGCCGATGAGCATCGTCCCCAGGCACCCGAAGCGCTCCCTGCCGGGCACGAAGAAGCCAGCGATGGCGCCGGCGAGCAGCCCGATGATGATCCAGCCCAGGAATCCCAGGTCTCCCACGGATCGTCCTCCGTAATTCGAGCGAAATGGTCGGGCTCGGCCGATGCACGTGACGTGCCGACCGAGTGATGCACCCTATCGATCTAGGGTCCGCGTCAGATCGGCCACGATGGTGCCCGATTCGCTCGACGCCGGGAAGCGCTGGAGCGGAGGATCGGCCGAGTCGAGCGGGTCGCCCTCGAACGTCCATGCCCGTCCCTCGCAGTCGGTGAGCCGGTCGGCGCCGATCTCGACACGGCAGTCCTCGGCCGCCGGACTGCTGCCGTTGAGCACGGCCACGCCGCCGAACCGGACCGGCGCGACGATGAGCCGCAGCTGCACGCGGCCGTCGCCCGCATCACGCTCGCCGTCCCAGCCGTACGAGCGCGAGAGGAGCACGTCCCGCTCGACCGGTGCGCCTCGCACGTCGCCGGCGGCCGCCACCGACACCGCGGAGTCGTCGCGCGGCGGCGCGACGGTGAAGATCAGCGGACGCACCAGCAGCGCCAGCACGAAGCCGGCGATCGCGATGACCAGGCAGCCGGCCACCGCGCGTCCGACCGGGACCGGCTCATCCACGCGCATCGGCGTCCGGTGGCAGGAGCTCGACCAGCGTGGCTCCGGTGCAGTTGTAGAGCAGCGTGGGGCCGTGCTGTTCGCATCGGTCGTCGAGCCCTCGCCGCACGAGCGCGGTATGACCGTGCAGCCAGAGCGGCGGGGCCAGCCGGTCGATCAGCCAGCGGAACGCCTTGAAGCCGCGGTGCGCCAGGTCCCGATCGTCGTTGAGGCCGCGCGGCGGCGCGTGGGTCACCATCAGGAGTGGTCGCGCGCTCCTGGCGCGGAACCACGCGGTCAGCACCTGCCACCACATCCCGAGCGACGAGACCTGCATGCCGCGCTGGTTGTAGCGCGGTGAGCCGGAGAACCCGAGGATGCGGATCCCCAGCTCGTGGATGAGCTCGCCGTCGGGCATCGGATCGGGCAGCAGCTTGCGGCGGGTGTGCGACCAGGCCAGGCCGACGTCGTGGTTGCCGCGCACGTAGCGCAGTGGCGCATGGAACGCATCGGACACGAAGCTGAGGTAGTCCGGCTGGAGGTCACCGGCCCCGACGATGAGGTCGACCCGCCCCAGTCCCTCGCGGGTCGCCTCGGAGTCGAGGGACGGGTCCGGCTCGTCGGAGATGGCGAGGATCCGGATCGGCTCGCCGTCGCGGGCGGCGAAGGGCTTTGGATCCGGCCAGACAACGCGCAGGCGATCGGTCACTCGCGGTCCTCGTCGGCCGCCAGCAGCTGCTCTCGCGTCACGCGGTCCTGGGGCAGCCGCTGCTCGAC
Source organism: Candidatus Limnocylindria bacterium (assembly GCA_035764845.1). GTDB lineage: Bacteria > Chloroflexota > Limnocylindria > QHBO01 > QHBO01 > JACDBZ01. The sequence goes on along the minus strand of DASTYP010000073.1, from coordinate 14,756 downwards.
CGTGCGCGAGTAGCGCCCCTGCCCCGCCTGGCGCACGGATTCGGTGCCGATCAGGGCGGTCGAGTCGAGGACCGCACCGCCGGACGGCCGCACGCCGGGGACGAGCAGCTGGACCACGTCCGCATCGATCTCGACGGCGCCGGCCCGCAGGGCCGCGGCCACGCGGTTGTGCCCGTCGACCACGAAGTACTCGTCGCCGACCTGGACCAGCTCGATCGGTGGGAGGACCGAGAGCCGATCCATCGCGCGGTTGATGCGCTGCCAGCGGGCGCGCCAGTTCTGCCCCCGCAGCCCGGGCAACGGCAGGAAGTCGGCTGTGTTCTGCGACGGGCTGCGCGCCGTGCCCACGATGCGGTCGAGCTCCACCGGCCGCACCCCGACCGGCCGTCGCGGCGCGGTGCGCGCGTGAGGGTGCCGGTCGTACAGGGAAGGCAGGACGTTGCGCACCGCGTTGCGCCGCTCGGCGGCGCCGGCTCGAATCTGGCCCGTTGCATGCAGTGCGAGCCGCAGCCCGTCGAGGAGCGCGCGGCCCATCGCGCGGACCAGCCAGCGGGCGAGGGAGAAGAGGGTGGACATGGTCTCCAGGTGCGCGAAGGCTGCGGAAAGCGTGGTTGCGCCCCGTACTATGATGCCAGTCCCGAGGCTGGGCCGCCGCGCCCACTCCTATCGGATTCCGTGACAACAGGAGCGAGGATCTCGATGGCCACCGTCACGTTCGACCACATGTACAAGCGCTATGGCGAGGACGTCATCGCCGTCAACGACCTCAACCTGGAGATCGGCGACGGAGAGTTCATCTGCCTGGTCGGCCCATCGGGATGCGGCAAGACGACCGCCCTGCGCTGCGTGGCCGGACTCGAGGAGATCACCGACGGTCGCCTCCTCATCGGGGACAGAGTCGTCAACAACGTGGCACCGAAGGACCGCGACATCGCCATGGTGTTCCAGTCCTACGCCCTGTACCCGCACATGTCGGTCTTCGACAACCTGGCGTTCGGCCTGAAGCTGCGCAAGGTCAAGAAGGACGAGATCGACAAGCGCGTGAAGGAGGCCGCCGGCATCCTGGGCCTGGAGCGCTTCCTGGACCGCAAGCCGAAGGCGCTCTCCGGCGGGCAGCGACAGCGCGTGGCGCTCGGTCGCGCCATCGTCCGCGAGCCGTCCGTGTTCCTGATGGACGAGCCGCTGTCCAACCTCGACGCCAAGCTGCGCGTGCAGACGCGCGCCGAGATCGCGCGGCTGCACCAGCGCCTCGGGACCACGACCATCTACGTCACCCACGACCAGGTCGAGGCCATGACCATGGGCGACCGGATCGCCGTCATGCGCGACGGCCTGCTCCAGCAGGTCGGCACACCGCAGGAGCTGTACGACCATCCGTCGAACGTCTTCGTCGCCGGGTTCATCGGCTCACCGGCCATGAACTTCGCGACGGTGAAGGCGACCGACGGGGGCGACCTCCAGCTGGGCGGCGCGCAGCTGCGCCTGGCCGGCGAGCCCGCCAGGGCCGCCGAGCAGCAGCCCAAGGGCAAGGATCTGCTCATCGGCTTCCGACCCGAGCACCTGGTCCTGGCCAACGGCGGCGACGGGCTGGTGCGCATTCCGGCCAAGGTCGACGTCGTGGAGTACCTCGGCAACGACGAGCTCATCCACGCACAGGCCGAGGGCCACGAAGTGGTCGCCCTGATCAGCTCCGACGAGCGCGTCAAGGTCGGCGACAGCGTCGACTTCGGCATCCCCATGGACAAGCTGCACATCTTCGACCCCGAGTCGGAGAAGACGCTGGCCGGCTGAGCGGACGGAGGCCGCAGACACCTGGAGGGACACCGATCTGGGCGGGCGCGCCGGGACCAACCGGTGCGGCCCGATGCGAGCCGCGGCCGTGCCGCGGACAACGGAAATGGTGGAGGAATCGGATGAAGAAGTTTCGGTTCGTAGCCCCGGTCATCGCCGGCATGCTCGTCCTCGCGGCGTGCACCTCCGACGATGGCGGCTCGAGCGCTGGAGCCAGTGGTGGCGCCAGCGGCGGTGGCGGCGCCAGTGGCGGCGGCACGGGCAACCTCGAGCAGGGTGACGGCAGCATCGAGGTCACCTCGCTGTGGGGCGGCGCGGAGGCCGAGGCCTTCCAGGCCGTGCTCGACGCCTTCACGGAGGCCAGCGGCATCGAGGTCGAGTACACCTCGGTCCGGCAGGACTACGCGACGGTCCTCAACAACCGCCTCGCGCAGAGCGATCCGCCCGACGTGGCGATCATTCCGGGCATCGGCTTCCTGCGCAGCTTCGCGAAGGATGACCTGCTCATTCCGCTGTCCGACCTGGGCGTCGACGAGAGCTACCTCTCGAGCGCCTACGCCGAGAACCTGGCCGACATGGGCCAGGCGGTCGGCAGCGTCAACGGCACGCCGTACGCCGTCATGGTCAAGCTCAACAGCAAGGCCACCGTCTGGTACAAGCCGGACTCGTTCGACGAGAACAGCTGGACCGTGCCCGAGAGCTGGGACGACATGGTCAGCCTGACCGGCCAGATCAAGGACGACGGCAGCACGCCGTGGGCGGTCGGCGCGTCCGACTCGTGGACGCTGACCGACTGGTTCGAGATGGTCTACCTGACCCAGGCCGGCCCTGAGGCGTACGACACGCTGTTCAGCGCCGACGGCAACTGGACCGATCAGACGGTCCTCGACGCCGCGGCGGCGATGACCGAGATCATCAACGACGACAACGTGGTCGGCGGCCTCGACGGCGCGCTGGCGACGGGCTTCGTCGACGGCATCGGCCAGGTCTTCAGCGAGAACGCCGATGCCCAGCTGTACTACGAGGGCGGATTCGTCGGCGGCATCGCGCTCGGCGACGTCAACCCGGACCTCGAGATCGGCACCGGAATCGACTTCTTCGACTTCCCCGGCGCCATGGACCAGGGCATCACGGTCGGTGGTGACGTGATGGCGGCCTTCGTGGCCGACAGCGACGTCGCCGAGTTCATGCAGTACCTGGCCAGCACCGAGGGCGGCACCAAGTGGGCCGAGGGCGGGACGATCATCTCGCCGATGGCCGGTGTCGAGACCAGCGTCTACGAGTCGGTCAACCAGCTCGTGGTGCAGGAAGCCGAGCAGATCGCGAACGCGCCGACCGCGCGGTTCGACGGCTCGGACCTCCTGCCGGCGGGCACCGACCTGGGCGCCGTGCTCCAGCAGGTCATCCAGAACCCGGACAACGCGCAGAGCGCGTTCGAGCAGTTCCAGTCGGAGGTCGACGCGGCCTGGGCTGACCTCGAGGGGTAGTCCGGCCGAAGATCGTTCGATGTCTCAGGGGCGGCCGCGCGGCCGCCCCTGAGCATTTCCCACACTGGAGGGTGCGATGACGGCAGCAACCGGCGCGCAGACCACCACGCCCCGATCGAGCGGGCCGAGCTGGCTTCGCGGATGGAGCTGGCAGGCGAGTCTGTTCCTGGCGCCCGCCCTGTTCCTGATCGCGGTGTTCATGCTCTACCCGACGATCAGCACGATCATCCTGTCGTTCGAGAACGGGCTGAACAACTACATCCGCTTGTTCACCGGCGACCCACGCTTCCTCAACCTCAGCACGTTCCCGCCGTCGGGCGCGCTCTTCAACAACGTGCTGTGGGTCATCTTCTACACCGGCGGCTGCATCATCCTGGGCCTGGTGATCGCGGTCATGGCGACGCGGGTCCGGTACGAGGCGCTGGTCAAGGCGATCGTCTTCATCCCGCAGGCCATCGCGGCCACGGCCCTCGGCGTCATCTGGCGCTTCGTCTACTTCCCCGACGCGGACACCGGCCTGCTCAACGCCGGCCTGGGCGTCTTCGGCATCGACCCCATCGCCTGGCTCGGCAGCACGTCCTGGGTCAACACGGCGCTAATCATCGCGGGCATCTGGGGCTCGGTCGGCTTCGCGACCGTCATCCTCTCCGCCGCGCTCAAGGGCATCAGCACCGAGATCCTGGAGGCGGCGCGCGTGGACGGCGCGCGGGAGACGCAGATCTTCTGGCGCATCATCGTGCCGATGCTCTCGCTGCCCATCAGCGTCGTGGCGGTGACGCTGATCATCAACGTGATCAAGCTCTTCGACCTGATCTACGCCATGACGCAGGGCGGACCGGCCAACTCGAGCCGCGTGATCGCGTTCAGCATGTACCAGGAGGCCCTCCCGTCACGGAACTTCGACTACGGCGCGGCCATCGCCGTGGTCATGCTCCTGATCCTGCTGCCGGTCATGGCCTATAACGTCCGTCGCTTCCGCGCAGAGAAGGTGGTGCAATGACCGCAGCCGTCGGAGACCAGACGGTCCGCGCGCCCGCGCGTACCCTCTCGGAGAAGCTGTCCCGGTTCGTCGGCCGCGCCCCGGTCCACATCGCCCTGGCGATCGTGGCCCTCATCTGGCTGCTGCCCACCATCGGCCTGTTCATCACGTCCTGGCGACCGCGGTCCGAGATCCAGAACACCGGCTGGTGGACGATCTTCACCGGGAACCTGAGCTTCACCGCCGACAACTACTCGCAGGTCATCGGCGCCCAGGACATGGGCACGGCGTTCCTCAACTCCGTGTGGATCACCGTGCCTGCGACGCTGATCCCGGTGTTCCTGTGCGCATTCAGCGCGTTCGCCTTCGCCTGGATGCGGTTCCCGCTGCGCGACACGCTCTTCCTCGGCGTCGTCGCGATGCTCCTCATCCCGATCCAGATGGTCCTCATCCCGCTGAGCCGCCTCTTCGGTGACATCGGCCTGGCCGGGAACAGCGGGTTCCTCGGCTTCGTGCCGGTCTGGATCGTCCACATCACCTTCGCGCTGCCCTTCGGGATCTTCCTGCTGCGCAACTTCTTCATCACCCTGCCCAAGGACCTGATCGAGGCCGCGCGACTCGACGGCGCGTCGAACTGGCAGATCTTCCGCGAGGTGGTGGTCCCGTTGAGCGTCCCCGCGCTGGCGAGCTACGGAATCTTCCAGTTCCTCTGGGTCTGGAACGACCTGCTGACCGCCCTGGTGTTCGCCCCGCGCGGCGGCAAGCCGATGACGGTGCAGGTCACCTCCCTGCTCGGCACCTATGGCTCGGAGTGGAACCTCCTGGCCGCGGCGGCCTTCCTGGTCATGGCCGTGCCGCTCATCGTCTTCTTCAGCCTCCAGCGCTACTTCGTCCAGGGCCTGCTCGCGGGTTCCGTCAAGTAGCGGTGGCGACGCTGCGCGTCGTCAGTTGGAACATCCGGGCCGCCATCGGGACCGGGCCATTCCCGGACCGATGGTGGCGCCGCATCGACGCCGATCGGCTCCGGGCGATCGGCTCGTTCGTGGCCTCCCAGGAGCCCGACGTCGTCGCGCTCCAGGAGGCCGCGCTCGTCTCGCGCAACGGCGACCTGGTCGACAACGCCGGAGACCTGGCGCGTGAGCTCGGGATGGCCGTCCGCTACGGCGCCGTGCGCACCTTCGCCGTCACCGATGAGACCGATGCGACCGTCGGCGTCGGCTGCTTCGGGAACGCGCTCCTGTCGCGTGCGCCGCTGGACGAGGTCCGATGCGTCGCCCTTCCCGCCGCGCCGATGGACGCCTTCGTGGAGCCGCCCGGCGCCGACCATCCGGCCGCCGGCGTCCGCTACGCCGATGCGCCGCCCACCATCCGCGAGCCGCGCTGCCTGTTGCTGGCCCGCGTCGGAGCGCTGACGATCGGAACGACCCACTACAGCCACGTCGGATCCGGGGAGCGGCTGCTCCAGGCCGAGGCGACCGTCCGGGCGTTCGGTGACACGGCACCGGCGGTGCTGCTGGGCGATCTCAACGCGGCCGTCGACGCGGCCGAGCTGCGGCCCTTCGAATCGTGGACGGACGGATTCGTGGTCCCCGTCGGCGACCACGCGCGGATCTCGACCGACGACGGGTACCGCATCGACCAGCTGTTCGCGCGTGGCGCATCCGTCGCCGAGTGTCGGGTACTGCCCGAGTCGGGCGACCTGTCGGACCACTACCCGGTCGTGGCGACGATCGAGTGGTGAGAACGTACGTCATTCGTCGTACGGCGCCCGACGGCTCGAGCCGGTAAGGTCGGGCCGGACAGATGACGACCACGCGCACGCCCATCCACCTCGTCCCGCACACGCACTGGGACCGAGAGTGGTACCGGCCCTTCCAGTCGTTCCGGATGCAGCTCGTCGACCTCGTCGACCGCGTGCTGGAGATGCTGGAGGCCGATCCCGACTTCGCCTTCACCCTCGATGGGCAGCTGGCGACGATCGACGACTACCTCGAGATCCGACCCGAGCAGGCGGAGCGCATTCGGCGCCACGTGCAGGACGGCCGCCTCGCCATCGGTCCGTGGCAGATCCTGATGGACGAATTCCTGGTCAGCGGCGAGACGCTCGTGCGGAACCTGGAGATGGGCTGGCGTCGCGCCGAGGATTTCGGCGACCCCATGCGCGCCGGTTACCTGCCCGACATGTTCGGGCACGTGGCCCAGATGCCGCAGCTCCTGCGACGCGCCGGCCTGGCCGATGCGATCGTGTGGCGCGGCGTCCCCGCGGTGATCGACCGCCATCGGTTCCGCTGGGAGTCGCCGGATGGCTCGTGGGTCCGCGCCGAGTACCTTCCGGCCGGCTACGGCAGTGCGGCATACCTCTTCGCCGTTCCGGACCGGCTGGATGCCGCGGCGGCCCGCTTCGTGGACTGGGCACGGCCCTGGTTCGGATCGGACCCGATCCTCGCGATGTACGGCACCGATCACACCGCACCCGTGCCGGAGCTGGTGGCGCTGGTCGGGCGGCTGAACGAGGTCCACGACGCCTCCCGGATGCGGATCAGCACGCTGGCCCAGTACCTGGATGCCGCCGCGCCGCTGCAGGAGGCGGATCCGTGCTGGCGCGGCGAGATGCGTTCCGGGGCGCGCGCGAACGTCCTGATGGGCGTCGCCAGCGCGCGGATCGACATCAAGCAGGCGGCCGGACGCGCCGAGACGCTCCTGGAGCGCTACGCCGAGCCGCTGAGCGCCCTGCACGTCACCCCCGCCGCATGGCCCGGGGCGTTCCTGGAGCTCGCCTGGCGACGGGTGATCGAGAACTCCGCGCACGATTCGATCTGCGGGTGCTCCGTCGACCCGGTGGTCGACCAGGTGCTGGTCCGATTCGCCGAAGCTGAGCAGATCGGCGCCGCGCTGGGCCGCCGCGCAGGCGTCGCGGTCGCCTCGGTGGTGCCACGCGGTGCGGTGACCGTCCTGAACCCGTCAGCCGCGCCCCGCGAAGGCCTGGTCGAGGCCGAGCTGCAGGTGCCCGACGAGTGGGCGGACATCGCCCTCGAGCTCCCCGACGGAGCACGGATCGGCACGCAGGAGCTGTCGCGCAAGGAGCCCGTCCTCTTCGATCGCGTCCTGCGCGGCGACCAGGTCGACGAGCTCTTCCGACGGTTCCACGGCCGAGAGGTCTTCGATCACTCGTGGAACGGCTACCGCCTCGACGGTCGCACCATCACCCTCGAGGTCGACGACGACCCGGACCCCGTCTGGCTCGATGTCGACGGGCTGCGCGCCGAGGTGGTGGCTGCCATGCGGTCCGCCCCGGCGGACGAGTGGCAGATCCGGATCGTGGCGCGGCCCCGACGGCGCATCGTGGCGTCCGTCCCGGCCCCGGCGCTCGGCTGGACGGCGGTCCGGCCCGTCGACGCCGCGGCGCCGGTCGCCGACGGCGTTGCCCTGGGCGACGACGGCCGATCCCTCGACAACGGCCTGCTGCGCGTCGAGGTTGCCGACGACGGCACGTTCTCGGTCCGCGCGGCCGGCGCATCGGCTGCGGGCCTGGGCCGGATCGTCGATGGCGGCGACTTCGGCGACTCCTACAACTACGGCCCTCCGGCCGACGACTCGCTCATCGAGGTGGCGTTCAGGACGGTCATCGAACCGCTGCTCGGCGGCCCGGTCGTCGCACGGTTGGCCGTCGACCGCACGTACGCGTGGCCGGGCGGCGTGACGCCCGACGGTGCGCGTCGCACCGCGCGCACCGAGGAGACCGTGGTCCGCACGGTCCTCGAGCTGCGCGCCGGGGAGCCGTTCGTGCGCGTCCGGGTCGAGTTCGAGAACCGCTCCGACGACCACCGCGTGCGCTTCCACGCTCCCCTGCCGCGGCCGGCCGACACCTCCAGCGCCGAGGGGCAGTTCGCCGTCGTCGAGCGCGGCGTGGTCGGCGAGGGCGGCTACCGGGAGGAGCCGCTGGCCACGTACCCGGCGCACGGCTGGGTCGACGCCGGGGGGCTGGCCATCCTGCTCGACCACCTCGCCGAGTACGAGCTCACCGACGACGGCCGAGAGCTGGCCATCACCCTGCTCCGATCGACCGGGCTCATCAGCCGCAACGACAACCCGTACCGCCAGGACCCGGCCGGCCCCGAGATCGCGATTCCGAACGCGCAGATGCGCGGCCGACGGAGCTACGACTTCGCCATCTTCCCGCACGCCGGGAACTGGGATGCCGGCGGGGTCGCCGATGCGGCCGAGCGGTACCGCCATGCGTTCGTCACGGCTCCGGGCAGTGCCGACCGCGGCGCCCCGTGGCCGCCGCAGGGCGCCGGCGGTGACGCCCTCGAGGTGCGCGGCGCCAACGTCGTGCTGAGCTCGCTCCGCCGGCGTGACGGCGGCTGGCTGGAGGCGCGCCTGGTGAACCTCACGACGGAGCCCGCGACGTCCGTCGTGAGCGCCGCAATCACGGAAGCGCGCGAGGCGACGCTCCGTGGAGAGCCGCGCGGCGACCTGGACGTTTCCGACGGTGCGGTCACGTTGCGGCTGGGCCCGGCGGAGATCCGCACGATCCAGTTCCGCCGCTCCGAGACCGCGGAGCTGCGTCCGGAGGTCCTGGACGCCAGCGGGCCGCGTCAGAGCGGATGAGGGCGCGCTAGGATACGCGCCACGCCCCGCATCGCGCATCGGCGGAAGAGAACGGAGGATGACCGTGGAGCTCGCGCAGCAACTCGCATCGGTGCCGCTCCTGGCGGGCCTGAACGACCGCGTCCGGCGCCGGCTCGCCGACATCGGGAAGCGGCGCAGCTACAACCCCGACGACGCGATCGTCCGCGAGGGATCCGCCGGAACCGCGCTCTACATCGTGCTCAGCGGACGCGCCCGCGTCGAGCGAGCGGGTGAGGTGCTCGGCGAGCTCAAGGCCGGGGACTTCTTCGGCGAGCTGGCCCTGATCGAGGAGCATCCGCGCTCCGCCAGCGTGATCGCGGCCGAGCCGACCGACTGCCTCCTCTTTCCCGCGTGGGAGTTCACGGCCCTGCTCGAGGAGCATCCCGAGGTGGCGGTGCCGATCATGCGGGTCCTGATCGCCCGGCTGCACCGGCGGGAGCACCACAAGGCGTAGGTCCTTGGCCCCGGAACCGACGCGCGTCGCACTCGAGGTCGCCCCGAAGCGCAGCTTTGCCAGTGCGCTCGACTGGCCAGGCTGGGCGCGGTCCGGCAGGACGCCGGACGAGGCACTGCACCGATTGCTCGCGTATGCCCCGCGCTATGCCGCCGTGCTGCGCGGCACCAGGCTCGGCTTCGCGGCGCCGGCCTCCGTCCACGAGCTCGAGGTCGTGGAGCGGCTCGACGGTGACGGCGGCACCGAGTTCGGCGTACCCGGCACTGCCGCGCGCGCCGAGTCGCAGGCGATGGACGCCTTGGCACTGGACCGATCGGTCGCCCTGCTCCGCGCCGCCTGGCGCGCGTTCGATCGTGCCGCGGCGGCCGCGGAGGGCGCGACCCTCACGACGGGGCCACGGGGCGGCGGGCGCACGCTGGACAAGATGCGCTCGCACGTCCTGGATGCCGAGGTCGCGTACCTCGGCCAGCTCGGATCTCGGCCGCCCGCGCTGGAGGGGGACGCGCCGGAGCGCATGGAGCGCATCCGTGCGGCGCTGATCGAGACCCTGACCGCGCGAGTCCACGGCGACGAGCTGCCGAATCCACGCAAGACGAAGCACCCGTGGTCGGCCGCCTACGCCGTTCGGCGGATCGCGTGGCACGCGCTGGACCATGCGTGGGAGCTGGAGGACCGCACGCCGCGCTGATTCGCCGGGAGCGTTCGCTACCCGAGCCGCGTGAGGATCGCCTCCCGGTCGAAGATCCAGTTGCCGACCGCCAGCGTCAACCCGATCAGCGCCGCGACGACCAGGTCGCCGATGAGCACCTGCTCCATGCTGAACGACGCCTGGCCGCTGAAGAAGCCGGCGATCGCCACGCCGATGACGGGGATGACGATGAAGCCGCCGATCTGCTGTGCCGTCCGGGCGTCGTTGACGCGCGAGCTGACGACGATCCCCAGCAGCACGCTGAGCAGGCAGATCAGGGGCACGAGGGTCAGCATCGCGACGCGCCAGACGTCGTTGAAGATGAGGCGGGTCAGTACCGGATCGGCGACCCAGCCGTTCACCAGTCCGTAGAGCGCAAAGACGCCCCAGGTGGCCAGCACGGCCGGCGTGGCGGAGGCGATGGCCTTGCCGAGCAGCAGCTCCCCCACCTCCATCGGCGTCGCCAGCTGCGGCTCGAGCGAGCGCGCGTTCTTCTCGCCGACGACCGATTGCGTGGCGATCGCCATCGGCACCATGGCCGGGATGAGGAGGAAGTAGGCCATGAAGTTCATGACGATGAACCCCTGGGCCGCCAGCTTCGCCGGCAGGTCGGGGAACTGGCTGATGTACTGCTCGATCTGCCCCAGCTGATCCGGATCCAGCTCGTTGAACTCGATGAACGCCACGATCCCGGTCGGGATGGCGGCGAAGACGAGGGCCGGGAACACGACGGCCCCCAGCAGCAGCCGGTTCGACAGCAGGTCGCGGGCTTCCTTGCCGATGACCGCCCACACGTAGCCGGGTCGCATCAGCCGGCCTCCCCGTCGGAGTCCAGGCCGATGCCCGCGCCGGCATCGCGCGCTCCCGCCTCGCCCACGAGGTCGAGGTAGACCTGCTCGAGCGTCGCCGCCTCCTCGCTGACGTGCACGATGCGCGCGCCGGCCTCGACGAGCTCGCGCACGAGCTCGGGGTTGTCCCCGCGCGGCTCGCGAACCTCGACCAGCAGCGCCCCGTCGACGGCCCGAGCGCCCTCCACGAACGCGAGCCGGCCCAGCAGGTCGAGGAACGAGGTGGGCCGCCGCGCGCCGACCAGCTCGACCCGCACGGTCGCGGTGCCGTTGCGCCGGCGCAGGCGCGCCGGCGTGTCGACCGTCAGCAGCGTGCCACGCATGATGCCGATGCGGTCGCACAGCCGCTCCGCCTCATCCAGGTTGTGTGTGCAGACCACGATCGAGCGGCCGGCGTCGCGGAGCGTGGCGACGAAGTCGCGGACGCCCTTGGCGGCCGATGGGTCCAGGGCGCTGGTCGGCTCGTCCAGGTAGAGCACCTGCGGCTCGTGCAGCAGCGCCCGGGCGATGGCGACCTTCTGGCGCATGCCTTTGCTGAAGCCGCCGACCCGACGGTCGGCCGCCGGCGTCAGTCCCACGATTCCCAGGTAGCGGTCGACCGCCCGACGCAGCTCGCCGCCCCGCAGGCCGTAGAGGCGGCCGTAATAGCCGAGGTTCTGGCGCGCGGTCAGCCGGTCGTGCAGGCCGGGCGACTCGGTCAGTACGCCGGTGAGGGCGCGGATGCGCTGTGACTGGGGCCCGAGCTCCAGGCCGTTGACGCGGGCCGTGCCCGCGCTCGGCGCGATGAGGCCCGCGAGCATGCGGATCGAGGTCGTCTTGCCCGCACCGTTCGGCCCCAGCAGGCCGAAGATCTCGCCATCCCCGACGGCGAAGGAGAGGTCGTGGACGGCCGTGAGCGTCCGGAACTGCTTGGCGAGCCCGATCGCCTCGATCATCGGCCGCGCGCCCGGTCCAGCAGGTCGCCGAGCCGCGCCCAGACGCGGCCGCCCCCGTCGGTGTGCGGCTGCCCGGTCAGCGCGGCGTCGAAGGCGCGGCCATTGCCGCCGTTGCGGCGCGCATCGGCCAGGACATGGCCATCCTGGAGGCGCACGACCCGGTCGGTGGCGCCGGCCACGCCCGCGTCGTGGGTCACGATGATCGTCGTCACGCCGCGCTCCCGGTTCAACTCACGCAGCGTCGCCATCAGCCGCTCCGAGGTGGCCGAGTCGAGCTCGCCCGTGGGCTCATCGGCGAGGATCACGGCCGGCTCGTTCACCAGGGCCCGCGCGATCGCCACGCGCTGCTGCTCGCCGCCCGACAGCTCCGTCGGCCGGTGCGTCGCCCGCTCCGCCAGCCCCACCAGGTCGAGCAGCTCGGAGGCTCGCCGTCGTCCGTCGGGCCGGCGCGGGCCATATCGGAGCGGAAGCAGGACGTTCTCGACGGCGGTCAGCGTCGGGATCAGGTTGAACTCCTGGAAGACGAAGCCGATGCGCTGCCGCCGCAGCGCCGCCAGCTCGCCGTCGGAGGCGCCGATGACGCTCCGTCCGTCGATCGTCAGCTCCCCGGAGGTCGGGCGCAGCAGGCAGCCCAGCAGATCGAGCAGCGTCGTCTTCCCACTCCCCGACCGACCCATGATCGCCATGAACTCACCCGGTGCAACGTCCAGATCGACGCCATCGACCGCGCGCACCTCCGAGGCACCGCGCCGGTAGACCTTGGTCAGCTGCCGCGCGCTGAGGATCGGCTCGGGCATGGGCATCCGCTCAGGTGCTCCGCAGGGCGCGAACGGGATCCAACCTGGCGGCCCGCAGCGCCGGGTAGATGCCGGCCAGTGCGCCCAGGATGGTCGCGAACAGGAACGAGCGCAGGAGCAGCATCGGGGTCAACAGGAAGACCGTCGTCCCGGATCCGGCCGTCTGCGCATTGAGGATGACGACCAGAAGTGCGCCCGCTCCCAGGCCGATGAGGCCGCCGATTGCCCCGAGCAGGGTCGCCTCGACCACGAACTCGCGCAGGATGGCGGAGGTCGGGGCGCCGACCGCCTTCTTGATGCCGATCTCGCGAACCCGCTCGCTGACGGTCATCACCATGGTGTTGATCACGCTGAGGCCGCCGACGATCACGGCGATGACGCTGGCCCCGACGATGATCAGGTTGAACACGATGCTCGCCTGGCCGATCTGGTCGGCCACCTGCTGCGGGGTGATGGCGCGGACGCCGTCGACCTGCTCGTCGATCGCCTCGGCGATCGCATCGGCCTCCGAGAGGTCGTTCGGGAAGACCTCGATCTGCGTGGCGAGGTCCCCGGTCCGCTCCTCGAAACCCTCGGGGACGTCCTGGACGTAGATCTGCTGCGCATCGGCCAGCGGGACGTAGGCAATCTTGTCCGGGAAGGTCAGGGTCCGCTCCAGCACGCCGATGACCTCGAAATCGCGCTCACGGATGGTGAACGTGTCGCCGACCCGGAGGTCGTAGCGCTCCGCCAGATCGGCGCCGATGGTGGTCACGCCCTCGTCGCCCGCCTCCAGCAGGCGGCCCGCGTCGACACCCAGGACGACGCTGTCGTCGTACCACGTCTCCGGCTCGATGCCGGTCAGCAGCTCGGGGATGTCGAAGCCGCCGACCTCGTCCGGGTCCAGCAGGGTCTGGAGCACCGGCGTCGCCCGCTCGACACCGTCGATCTGCTCGATCTGGTCGACCAGCTCGCGCGTGATCGGCCGGGAGCTGGCCTGGAAGCCGGAGGCGGCGCCCTCGTCGAAGACGAAGAGGCGCGTGCGGAAGTACTCGTCCCCGCCGTCGACGAGGACGTTCAGCTTCTCGGCCAGCGCACCCATCACCGTGAGCGCGAAGACGCCGATGACGATGCCGAGGATGGTGAGCGCCGTCCGCAGCGGACGGCGCCAGATGTTGCTGATCGCTTCGTTCATGGGGTCGTTCGCATCCTATCCCGGAATCCCCGCCTCCGCCCACGGGTACGTTCGGCCGGGCGTCGCGGACCAGCGGGACCGCCTCCCGCAGCGGTTGCCAGTCCCCACACGGGTGCGTATGGACCCGTCACCTGCCGACCGCCCTGTGTCGGGTGCTGCCCGAGCCACTCGGAGGTCGTGCAGCCCCCGCTGGGGTGCATCAGGAAGGTCGCTGTGTCCACTCGCACCTACGCGGTAACCGGCTGGTAAGCAGCTGGTACGGGATCCACGCGCAGACTCGTACCCATGCCGAGCAGGGAACGGATCCGCGCCATCGGGATTCAGCAGGCCAGCTACCTGCGCTCGCAACTGGGTCGCGAGGCGAGGACGCTCCGCATGCGAGCCGGCATCTCCCAGGCCGAGCTGGCGCGGACCATCGGCGTATCGCGCGGCTGGGTGGCGCGACTGGAGCTGGGCAGGTTGGGCTCTGTCGACCTGGCACGGAGCGCTCGGCTGTTCGCCTGCCTCGGTCACAAGCTGTCGGTGAAGATGTACCCCGTCGGCGAGCCCCTGCGGGATGCCGGCCAGGCGCGGCTGCTGGCACGGTTCAATGCGCGCGTGTCCCCCGCGTGGCATCGCACGTTCGAGGTCGTGATGCCGATCCGCGGAGACCTGCGGGCGTGGGATGAAGTGCTCTCGGGCCTCGTCCGGATCGGCGTCGAGGCTGAGACACGACCCGCGAACCTCGAGGCCACGCAGCGCTCGATCAGTGCGAAGCAGCGCGACAGCGGCGTCGAGCGCACGATCCTGCTGCTTGCCGCGACCCATGCCAACCGAACCCTGGTTCGCAATCACATCGGCGCCCTGCGGCAGAGCTTTCCCCTTGATACGCGAACAACGCTTGCGGCGCTCAGTGCCGGGCTCGACCCCGGTGCGAACGGCTTGGTCCTCCTCTGAACCCGGCGTGCCGCGCGTTGCCCCGCTCGGATGCG
>DASTYP010000072.1:0-3157 GCA_035764845.1 Candidatus Limnocylindria bacterium | reverse complement strand
TAGAGCGTCGCCGCGGACTGGTAGCTGGCGATGTGGCCGCCGAGCTCGGACGACTCGGCGTTGGCCTGCAACACGGTGGCGATCGCGTTCCACCGCATGAGCGAGCGCAGCCGGTGCTCGACGCCCTGGTCGCCGGGGATCTACGCCCGCGCATTCCTCGAGGGCCGGCTCACCGAGGAGCAGATGAAGCGCTTCCGGACCGAGGCGTCCGGCCCCGGGCTGTCGTCGTACCCCCACCCGTGGCTCATGCCGGGCTTCTGGCAGTTCCCGACGGTGTCGATGGGCCTCGGCCCGCTCATGGCGATCTACCAGGCGCGGTTCATGAAGTACCTGACCGGCCGCGAGATCAGCGACACGAGCACGCGGAAGGTCTGGGCGTTCATGGGCGACGGCGAGATGGACGAGCCCGAGTCGATGGGCTCGATCTCGCTCGCCGGCCGCGAGCGCCTCGACAACCTCGTCTTCGTCGTCAACTGCAACCTCCAGCGCCTCGACGGGCCGGTGCGCGGCAACGGCAAGATCATCCAGGAGCTGGAGGCGCTGTTCCGCGGGGCTGGCTGGCACGTCATCAAGGTCATCTGGTCGCGCGACTGGGATCCGCTGCTGGCGCGCGACGTCGACGGCGTGCTGGTCAACAAGATGAACGAGACGCTCGACGGCGACTACCAGCGCATGGCCGTCAGCGATGGCGCGACCATCCGCGAGCAGTTCTTCGGCCCGGATCCGCGCCTGCGCAAGCTGGTCGAGGACATCCCGGACGACGACCTGGCCAAGCTCCGCCGCGGCGGCCACGACTACCGCAAGGTCTACGCGGCCTACGCGGCCGCGGTAGCGCACAAGGGTGCCCCGACGGTGATCCTGGCCAAGACGGTCAAGGGCTGGACGCTCGGCCCGGGCATCGAGGGACGCAACATCACCCACCAGGCCAAGAAGCTCACGGCCGATGAGCTGAAGGTCTTCCGTGATCGGCTGGAGCTGCCGATCCCGGATGATCGGCTCAAGGAGGCTCCCTACTACCACCCCGGCCCCGAAGCCCCGGAGATCCAATACATGCTGGAGCGACGGCGGCAGCTCGGCGGATCGGTCCCCAAGCGGACCGTGGTGCCGAAGGCGCTGCCCTCCCCGAAGGACGCCGCCTTCAGCGAGTTCTTCGCCGGCTCGGACCGGCCGGCCAGCACCACCATGGCGTTCAGCCGGCTCATCCGGAACCTGGTGCGCGACGAACAGATGGGCCGTCGGGTGGTCCCGATCATCCCCGACGAGGCTCGCACCTTCGGCATGGACCCGCTGTTCAAGGAGGTGGGCATCTACAACCCGCTCGGGCAGCGCTACACGCCGGTCGACAAGGAGCTGCTCCTCAGCTACGTCGAGTCCGATACGGGTCAGCTGCTGGAGGAGGGCATCACCGAGGCCGGCGCCATGAGCAGCCTGCAGGCGGCCGCCACCTCGTACGCGACGTGGCGCGAGCCGATGGTCCCGTTCTACACCTTCTACTCGATGTTCGGGATGCAGCGGACCGGCGACCAGGTCTGGGCGCTGGGCGACGCGCGCGGTCGTGGCTTCATGATGGGCGCGACGGCGGGCCGCACAACGCTGACCGGCGAGGGCCTCCAGCACGACGACGGGCAGTCGCACGTCCTGGCCAGCGCCGTCCCGAACATCCGCGCGTACGACCCCGCCTTCGCCTATGAGCTGGCGATCATCGTCCGCGACGGCATCCAGCGCATGTACGGCGAGGCGCCCGAGGACGTCTTCTACTACATCACCCTCTACAACGAGAACTGGGCGCAGCCGGCCAAGGCCGACGGCGTCGAGGACGGCGTCATCCGCGGCCTGTATCGGTTCCGGGAAGCGTCGGGTGGGACGCGAAAGGCCCAGATCCTCGCCTCCGGACCGATCATGCAGCAGGCGCTGCGCGCGCAGCAGGTGCTGGCCGAGAAGTTCGACGTTGCCGCCGATGTCTGGAGCGCGACGAGCTTCCAGCTGCTGCGCAACGAGGCACTGGACGTCGAGCGCTGGAACCGCCTCCACCCCGATGCGGAGCCACGCGTGCCGTACGTCCGGCAGTGCCTGGCGCCGACCGAGGGCCCGGTGATCGCCGCGACCGACTACATGAAGGCGCTGCCCGACATGGTCGCGCCGTGGATCGACCGCGCCTACAACGTCCTCGGCACGGATGGCTTCGGCCGGTCCGATACGCGCGACGCGCTGCGCGAGTTCTTCGAGGTCAACGCCGAGCACATCGTGTACGCCACGCTGCACGGCCTCTGCCGCGAGGGACGCGCGACGCCGGACGAGCTGCGTCGCGCGATCGACGAGCTGGGGATCGACGCCGACCGCGCCAACCCGCTGTACTCCTGACCGCCTCCTCCTCTCTGCGGCTGGGCGTGTCGACGCGTCGAGGCATCTTCGCCGCGGTCGTGCCTTGTGTGACGCTCGCGCGATAGACCGGGACTCGTGTCGCGCGAGCTGGGCGGCGCCGCCGCCTTCGCGCTGGTCAGCGCTCGATTCATCACGAGAACGGCACGCGGCGGCCGCCTCGCGTGAGTCTGGCTCGATAGATCGAGGGCGCGCGAGCTAGCGAGCCTGGGGGGCTCCGGTGGTGAGGAGCTTCGTGCCGCAGGCGGCGCAGAAGGTGTCGCGCTCGTCGATCACGATGCGGCAGGTGCGGCAACGCGCCGGTGAGAGCGCCGCGAGCAGCGCGCGGACGCCGATGCCGGCCGCTCGAAGGTAGCGGTTGACCGCCGGCGGCAGGATCGGCGCCGTCTGACGCTCCGTTTCGCGAGGGGCCGGCTGCTCGGTCGGCCGTGGTACCGGCCCGGGCTGAGCGGTCGCGACGGCCGTTACGAAGCGCGCCCGCGTGGCGTGGAAGCGGGCGCGCTCGCGGTCGTACGCAGCCCGGCTGCCAGGATCGGTCATGACGCGACGCACCGCGTTGACGACCTGCATCTCCTGGTTGGCCCGGTCCGACACGTTCCGATCCGGATGGAAGGTGCGCGCCAGGCGGCGACAGGCGGCCTGGATCTCGTCGGAGGAGGCGCTGGAGGGGACGCCCAGCAGGCGGTAGACGTCGCGCTCGGGGGTGTACGGCAGCAGGGGCTGGTGCATCGGTCCGCGGGCATCCTACCGCGTTCCCCGAGCTCTCGCAGCGCGGCAC
>DASTYP010000071.1:0-2543 GCA_035764845.1 Candidatus Limnocylindria bacterium | reverse complement strand
GGTCCGGGTGGCCGCCGGGGCGGCCGGTGCCGTCAGCAGGGCACCGGCGGTCGCCAGCACCGACACGGTGAGCAACAGTGCCGACCTCGCCCCTCGCCTGCCTCCGAACAGCAGCATGCTGCCCCTCCCGTTGAGTCCTGGGCGAACCGTAGAGGGACGTGATCAGCCGCGCGCCATGCGTCGTGCGTACCGGGCCTACGTCCGCTGTGGGGGCAACAGTCCGTTCCCATGGCGGGGCCCTGCGAGACGTCCGCCGCCGTCACACCTGTGTCATGCAAGGGGTGCCGATGCCCCCGGCGCTGCTACTTCAGGAGCTTACGGGCCATCACCAGACGCTGGATCTGGTTGGTGCCCTCGTAGATCTGGGTGATCTTGGCGTCGCGCATCATCCGCTCGACCGGGTAGTCCTTCACGTAGCCGTAGCCGCCCAGCAGCTGCACCGCGTCGGTCGTGACCTCCATCGCAGTGTCGGACGCGAAGCACTTCGCTGCCGCCCCGAAGAACGTCAGATCGCTGTCGCCGCGCTCCGACTTCGCCGCCGCGACGTAGGTCATCTGCCGGGCCACCTCGAGCTTCATCGCCATGTCGGCGAGCATGAACTGGATGCCCTGGAACTCCGCGATGGCCTTGCCGAACTGCTTGCGCTCCTTGACGTAGCGCGTCGCGTACTCGAGCGCCCCGGTCGCGATCCCCACAGCCTGCGCCGCGATGGTGACGCGGGTGTGGTCCAGCGTGCGCAGCGCGGTCTTGAAGCCGCTGCCCTCCGCGCCCACGAGCCGGTCGGCCGGGATCCGGCAATCGTCGAAGTACAGCTCGCGCGTCGGCGACCCCTTGATGCCGAGCTTCTTCTCCGGCGCACCGAAGGTGAAGCCCTCGTCCGCCTTCTCGACCACGAAGGCGGAGACGCCGTTCGCCCCGGCGTCGGTGTCGGTGACCGCCATCACGGTGTAGTAGTCGGAGACGCCGGCGTTGGTGATCCAGCGCTTCGCCCCGTTGAGGACGTACGAGTCGCCGTCCCGGGCGGCCGTGGTGCGCATCGCCACGGCGTCGCTGCCGGCTTCCGGCTCGGACAGCGCGTAGGAGAACATCGCCTCGCCGCTGGCGACCGCCGGCAGGTACCGCTTCAGCAGGTCCTGCGACGCCGAGAGCAGCAGCGGCGTGGTGCCCAGCTTGTTCACGGCCGGGATGAGCGACGTCGAGGCGCAGACCCGGGCGACCTCCTCGATCACGATGCAGGTCGCGAGCGCGTCGGCGCCGGCGCCGCCGTACTCCTGCGGGATGTGCACGGCGTGGAAGTCCGCCTTGCGCAGCGCGTCGTAGGACTTCTGCGGAAACTCCCCGGTCTCGTCCACCTCGGCAGCCAGCGGCGCGATCTTGTCGTCGCAGACCGCGCGCACCGCCTCACGCAACATCTGGTGCTCGTCGGAGAGGCGGAAAAGGTCGAAGTCACTCACGCTGCAGAGGTTACGCACGCGCGTCCAGGAGACGACGCCCGGGTGAGGCTCGCTAGCCTCTCCTGTCATGACGTTGCGCATCACCGTCCTCGGCACCGGTTACCTCGGCGCCACCCACGCGGCCTGCATGGCTGAGCTGGGCTTCGAGGTGCTCGGCATGGACGTGGACCAGGCGAAGGTCGACTCGCTGATGGACGGCCGGATGCCGTTCTACGAGCCCGACCTGGAGCCGCTGCTGCGCAAGCACGTGGAGAGCGGCCGGCTGCGCTTCACCACGTCGTACGAGGAGGTGGCCGCCTTCGGAGACGTCCACTTCCTCTGTGTCGGGACGCCCCAGCGCAAGGGTGAGTACGCCGCCGACATGCGCTTCGTGGACGGCGTGGTCGACGGCCTGGCACCGCACCTGGACCGCCCGACGCTGGTCGTCGGGAAGTCGACCGTGCCCGTCGGCACCGCGGCCCGGCTGGCCCCGCGCATCGCCGACCTCGCGCCGGCCGGCGAGCAGGCCGAGCTGGCCTGGAACCCGGAGTTCCTCCGCGAGGGCTACGCGGTGGAGGACACCCTGCGCCCCGACCGACTCGTCGTCGGGACCACCTCCGAGCGCGCCGAGGCCACCCTGCGGGAGGTCTACGCCTCCGCCATCGACGCCGGCACGCCCTTCCTGGTCACCGACTTCGCGACTGCCGAGCTGGTCAAGGTGTCGGCCAACGCCTTCCTCGCCACCAAGATCTCGTTCATCAACGCGATGGCCGAGCTGTGCGAGGCGACCGGCGCCGACGTCACGGTCCTCGCGGACGCGATCGGTCACGACGAGCGGATCGGCCGCAAGTTCCTCAACGCCGGCCTCGGCTTCGGCGGCGGATGCCTGCCGAAGGACATCCGGGCCTTCATGGCCCGCGCCGGCGAGCTCGGGGTCGACCAGGCGCTGACCTTCCTCAAGGAGGTCGACGCGATCAACATGCGCCGCCGCGGTCACGTCGTGGACCGGGCGCGGGCAATGTGCGGCGGGTCCTTCCTCGGCACCCGCGTCGCGGTGCTCGGCGCGGCGTTCAAGCCGAACTCCGACGACGTCCGCGACTCCCCCGCCCT
>DASTYP010000070.1:0-4232 GCA_035764845.1 Candidatus Limnocylindria bacterium | reverse complement strand
CCCAAGGTGCAGCCGCCGACCACCCGCGTCGTCGATCTGACGGTGGGGGAGGAGGAGCTGCGGTCGAACCTGAAGCGCAAGCACCGCCAGTACGTCAACAAGGCAGAGCGGGCCGGCGTCACCGTCGAGCGGTTCGATGGCTCCACGCCACCCGACCTCATCGGTCCGGCGCTCGCCGACTTCAACCGGATCTACCAGCTGACGGCCGACCGGGCCGGCTTCGTCGCCCGGCAGCCCTTCTACTACGAGCGGGTGTGGTCGATCTTCGCCCCGACCGGCCGCGTCCGCCTCTCGTTCGCGATGCTCGACGGCCACCGGGTCGCCACCCTCTTCCACTTCACCTGCGGTGAACGCGTGGTCGAGTCCTACGGAGGCATGACCGATGCGGGCGCTGACGCCCGCGCCAACTACCTCCTGAAGTGGACCGCCATGGCCGACTTCGCGCGCGAGGGCTTCGCGGTGTACGACATGTGGGGCCTGGCCACCGGCGGCATCCGGCAGTTCAAGGAGGGCTTCGGCGGCCACGAGATCGAGTACGTCGGTGCCCGCGACCTCGGGCTGCGGGCCCCGGTCGACGCCGCCCTGCGGATCGCCATCCCGGCCTACGGCCTCGCGCAGCGCGCGCGCCTCAAGCTCCTCGGTCGCGATCGGGGTGCGCCAGAGGCGTCGGAGGTGACCTGACCGATGGCGGACGACGAGCTGCTGCACCCCACGGTCCGCGACGCGCTGCACCGGCTAAGGGTCGAGCACGAGGTCATGCCCTGTGACCCCGCCCTGGCCGACACGGCAGCCTTCGTCGACGCCTACGGCGTCCCGGCGGACCGCAGCGCCAACACGATCGTGGTCGCCTCGAAGGGCGCCGAGCCGCGCCACGTCGCGTGCGTCCTCCTCGCAACGACGTCGCTCGACGTCAACAACGTGGTGCGTCGCGAGATGGGCGTCCGCAAGGCGTCCTTCGCCGGCGCCGATCCGGTGCGCGAGTTGACCGGCATGGAGATCGGTGGCGTGACGCCCTTCGGGCTGCCGCCCGAGGTGCCGATCCTGGTCGACGCGCGGGTCATGGCCCCCGACTGGATCATCCTGGGCGGTGGGAACCGCTCGTCGAAGCTGCGCCTGGCGCCCGATGCGCTGCGCGCCGTGCCGTCGCTGCGCGTGGTGGAGGGGCTCGCGATCCAGCGCTGAGCGACCCCATCGGCTGCGCGGGGTGGGCCGATCCGCGTGCTAGCATCTCGATCCCATGGCTCAGCTGGCGCGCTTCTCCCCGGCGGCCGTCGTGCAACGCATCACGCGCGGCGGCGAGGTGGCGGGCGCCTCCGAGCCGACGATCGAAGGCATCATCGCCGAGGCCGCCAAGCACCGCCCGAACCTCGACGCGCAGCTCATCCGGCGCGCCTACGAGACGGCGGTCGCCGCCCACGAGAGCCAGCAGCGCAGCTCGGGCGAGGCGTACGTCAGCCACCCGGTCGCGGTGACGTACTACCTGGCGACGCTGCAGATGGATGCCGAGACGCTGGCCGCGGCGCTGCTGCACGATGTCCCGGAGGACACCGACTACACGCTGGCCGAGATCGAGAAGCGCTTCGGGCGCACGGTCGCCCGCCTGGTGGACGGGGTCACCAAGCTCAGCAAGTTCGGCAGCGCCCGGACCATGGAGGAGCAGCAGGCCGAGAACATCCGGAAGATGTTCATGGCCATGGCCGAGGACGTCCGGGTCGTCATCATCAAGCTGGCCGATCGGCTCCACAACATGCGCACCCTGCAGTACTTGCCGGAGGAGAAGCAGGCCCGCATCGCGCGCCAGACCATGGAGATCTACGCGCCGCTGGCGCATCGGCTGGGCATGTGGCAGATCAAGTGGGAGCTCGAGGACCTCGCCTTCAAGTACCTCGAGCCGGAGAAGTACCGCCAGCTGGTCGAGATGCTCGCGGATCGGCGTCGGTCCCGCGAGAGCTTCGTCAACAAGAGCATCGGCATCCTGCGCAAGGAGCTGGAGAAGGTCAGCATCAAGGCCGAGATCTCCGGTCGCCCCAAGCACCTGTACTCGATCGCCAAGAAGATGGAGCGCAAGGGCGCCGAGTTCACCGAGATCTACGACCTGAACGCCATCCGGGTGCTGGTCGAGGACGTCAAGGACTGCTACGCGGCCCTGGGCGTGGTGCACTCGCTGTGGCGCCCGGTCCCGGGGCAGTTCGACGACTACATCGCCATGCCCAAGGCGAACATGTACCAGTCGCTGCACACCGCCGTCATCGGTCCGGAGGCGAAGCCACTCGAGGTGCAGATCCGAACCTACCGCATGCACGAGGTGGCCGAGGCGGGCATCGCCGCGCACTGGCGGTACAAGGAGGGCAGCCGCGGCGACCGCCGCTACGACGAGAAGCTGGCCTGGGTCCGGCAGCTCATGGACTGGCAGCGCGAGGTCAGCGACCCCACCGAGTTCGTCGAGGGGCTGAAGCTCGACCTGTTCCAGGACCAGGTCTTCGTGTTCACGCCGAAGGGCGATGTCAAGGACCTGCCACGCGACGCGACGCCGCTCGACTTCGCCTACCGCATCCACACCGATGTCGGCCACCGCACCATCGGCGCCAAGGTCAACAACCGCCTGGTGCCGCTCGACTACCGGCTCCGCAACGGCGACATCGTCGAGATCGTGACGACGAAGGCGGCGCACGGACCGAGCCGGGACTGGCTGAACATCGTGCGCACGTCGCACGCGCGCGAGAAGATCCGCGCCTGGTTCAAGCGCCAGCAGCGCGACGAGAACATCACCCAGGGCAAGGACCTGCTCGACCGGGAGCTGCGCCGCCTGGCGCACGAGACGCTGGCCTCGGTCGATGCCGCGAAGATCGCCGAGATCGCGTCCCAGTACCGCTACCGCGAGGTTGACGACTTCTACGCCGCCATCGGCTACGGCGCCATCACGCCGTCCAGCGTCGTCAGCAAGCTCGAGATCCATGACGACGCGGCCATCACCCTCCCGGAGGAGGCGCCGCCGGCCGCCCCCTCCACCACCGGCGTGCGGGTCAAGGGAGTCGGGGACCTGTTGGTCCGGTTCGCCAAGTGCTGCTCGCCGATCCCGGGAGACCAGATCACCGGGTACGTGACGCGCGGGAAGGGCGTGACCGTGCATCGCTCGTCGTGTCCCTCGGTGCTGTCGGAGCGGGACATCGAGCGGCTCATCGACGTGGAGTGGGAGCTGGCCGGGCAGCAGACGTACCCGATCACGGTGCGGATCAGTGCGCTGGACCGGCCGGGGCTGCTGCACGAGGTCACGAACGTGGTGGCCGAGTACAAGGTCAACATCGTGGCGGCCTCGGTCGCGACGCACGCCGACGGGACCGCGACCATCACCGCGACCTTCAAGGTGACGTCGCTCCAGCAGCTGGCCAAGGTGCTGACCAAGATCGAGCGCCTCCGGGACGTCACCAGCGTGACGCGGGAGGCACGCTGATGAAGGGCGATCGCGTCGAGATCGTGGTCGACACCGGCCAGGGCGGCACCCAGACCTTCGAGATCGAGGCCACGCGAGCCGGCCGCCGGATCGAGGTGACCACCGCTCGCGGCGTCGTGGAAGTCAGCGAGGTGACACGAGGCGGAACGCCGGTGCGCACCGGCCGCTTCATGACCAGCCGGGTGGTGGCGCTGGTCGAGCACCCGGCCCGCGAGGGCGCGGAGCTGCCGGTCGAGGTCTCGACGCGCCGTCGCATGAGCGCCGGCTCCGACGCCGGTTGAGCGACCCCGTCGGCCTGGTCGTCCTCGGCGCCGGCGACCGCGGCCGCGGCACGTACGGTCGCTGGTGCCTGGAGCACCCGGATCGCGCCCGGGTCGTCGCCGTGGCAGATCCGGATGACGAGCGGCGCGCGGCATTGGCCGCGGAGCACGGCATCCCGGCCAGCGCGACGGCGGTCGACTGGCGCGACCTCCTGGCGCGGCCCCGCCTGGCGGATGCGGTGGTCGTGGCCACGCCCGACCGGGAGCATGCGGCCGCGACCATCGCGGCGCTCGGCCTGGGCTACGACGTGCTCCTGGAAAAGCCCATCGCGCCGACCCTGGACGAGGTGCGGGCCGTCGCGGAGGCCGCGGCGCGCTCCGCCGGCACGGTGACCGTCGCGCACGTCCTGCGCTACACCCCGTTCTTCTCGGCCGTGAAGCAGGCGATCGAGGCGGGGTGGATCGGCGAGCTGGTGACGATGGCGCACACCGAGCACATCGGCTACTGGCACTTCGCCCAC
>DASTYP010000069.1:0-3426 GCA_035764845.1 Candidatus Limnocylindria bacterium | reverse complement strand
ATCGTGGTCCTGGCGGATGGCCGTCTTGATGCCGCCGCCTCGCTGGGCCTCGCCCGCGAACGCGGCCATCAGCGCCGGGACGGCGGCGTGGATCGCGGTCCGCGTCTTGGCCTCATCGGCACCGATGCGCTGGCTGACCTGCCCGACCTGCCCATCCAGCAGGCCGGTGACCGAATCGAGGATGTCTGCCATGTTGAGTGGCTCCCTTCGTGGTCCTGTCGAGACTCACGCGGCGCGCG
Source organism: Candidatus Limnocylindria bacterium (assembly GCA_035764845.1). Taxonomy (GTDB): domain Bacteria; phylum Chloroflexota; class Limnocylindria; order QHBO01; family QHBO01; genus JACDBZ01. The sequence continues at coordinate 3,187 of DASTYP010000069.1, read as the reverse complement.
AGCACACCGATAGCTCTAGCACGATTGGCGCCGGGGCGCAGCCAGCAAACCTCAGCGCACGGCAAACGCGAAGATGCCCAGGAGTGCCAGCACCGCGACGCCCAGGACGACGCCGAGAACCCTCGCCTGCCGGTCCGTTAATCCCGCCGAGTCGGACTCCGTCCGGCGTGGATCACCGCGGCCCGACAGCACGAGCAGCAGGGTCGCGAGCGGGCCGAAGAATAGCGACAGCAGCCACCAGTTGAAACCCGAACGCTCCTTGCCCTGGGCGATCCCGGCGTTGATGAGTGCGAGCGTGAACCAGGCGGCCGAGAACGTGACGTACTCATCCTGCATGTCGTCACCATACCGCTGGAGTGGCACGCCGAGCGGCGGACGGACAGCGTCGAAGCCAGCACGCGACAAGGGCGGGCGGCCCCGAAGGACCACCCGCCCAGCGCGACGGTCAGAAGCGAACGGTGCGCTACGCCTGCTTCACTCCCGAGACCAGCGCCTCGACGGTCTGCTTGGCGTTGCCGAACAGCATGGACGTCTTGTCCAGGCTGAACAGCGGGTTCGGGATGCCGGCGAAGCCGGCGCCGCGTCCGCGCTTCAGCACGATCACGTGCTGCGCCTGGTCGACGTTGAGGATGGGCATGCCGCTAATCGGCGAACCGGCCTCGCGCGCCACCGGGTTGACCACGTCGTTGGCGCCGATGACGAGGGCGACGTCCGTATCGGCGAAGTCGTCGTTGATCTCGTCCATCTCCTGCAGCCGGTCGTACGGCACGTTCGCCTCCGCCAGGAGCACGTTCATGTGCCCCGGCATGCGGCCGGCCACGGGGTGGATGGCGAACTGCACGTCGACGCCCTTGCTGACCAGCAGGTCCATCAGCTCGCGCACCGGACCCTGGGCCTGCGCGACGGCCATGCCGTAGCCCGGCACGATGATCACGCGCTTGCCGTAGGCCATGAGCACGGCGGCGTCTTCCGCGCTGATCTCCTTCAGCGTCTCCTCGCCCTCGGCGCCGGCGATGGCCTCGCCGCCCGTGCCGAAGCCCGCGAACAGGACGTTGAACAGCGAGCGGTTCATCGCCTTGCACATGAGCTGGGTGAGGATGGCGCCGGAGGCACCGACCAGCGTTCCGGCGATCAGGAGCGCGTAGTTGCTGAGCACGAAGCCGGTCGCGGCAACCGCGATGCCGGTGTACGAGTTCAGCAGGCTGATCACGACGGGCATGTCGGCGCCGCCGATGGGCATGGTGAGCTGGACGCCGAGGATCAGCGCCAGGACCACGAACAGCAGGAAGAGCGGCGTGCTGGGCTCGATGACGGCGACGTACACGCCCAGGCCGATGAGCACCAGGAAGAGCAGGCCCGTCACCCACTGCGAGCCGGGATAGCGGACCGGGCGGGAGGCGATGACGCCCTGCAGCTTGCCCCAGGCCACGATCGAGCCGGTCAGGGACACGGAGCCGATGATCGCCCCCAGGAGCGTGGCGATGATGAAGGCCAGCGGCAGGAGCTCGCCGGGGTGCAGCTCCTGATCGCGCAGGAATTCGACCACGGCAACGAGCGCGGCGGCGCCACCACCAGCGCCGTTGAAGATGGCGACCATCTGCGGCATCGCCGTCATGGCGACGCGCTTGGCGCCCAGCCAGCCCACCACGGCGCCGATGGCACCGCCCACGGCGATGATCCACCAGTTGCCGAACATGCCGGGACCGGCATCCGGGCTGGTGGCGTCGTGCGTGAAGAACGTCCACAGGACGATGAGCGCCATGCCGGCCGCACCCAGCAGGTTGCCGGTGCGGGCGGTCTTCGGGCTCGCCAGGAACTTCAGCGCGAAGATGAAGGTGACGCTGGCCACGAGCCAGACGAGGAACGTGAGGATCTCGAGCGTGCTCATCTAGCCGCGCTCCTCCGGCCGGCGCCGGAACATCTCGAGCATCCGGTCGGTGACGGTGAAGCCGCCGACGACGTTGATGGTGCCGAGGACGACGGCCACGAAGGCCAGGACGATCGCGATCGGCCCGTCCGCGGTCGCGGCAACGAGCATCGCGCCGACGACGATGACGCCGTGCACGGCGTTGGCGCCGCTCATCAGCGGCGTGTGGAGCATGGTCGGCACCTTCGACACCACCTCGTAGCCGACGAACGCGGCCAGGACGAGGATGAAGAGCGCCGACAGCAGCTCGAATGCGGTGAGCTCCATCGGTCTTACGAGTCCTTCTTCTCGACCGATGCGGGCGCCGCCTCAGGCGCCGCAGCGGGCGTATCGGTCTGCTGGGCAGTGGCGCCACCGGCGTCGGGCTGCGACACCTCGATGCCGAGCGCCTTCGCGGTCGCCTCGTTCACCACCTTGCCCTGGTGGGTGATCGTCGCGCCGCGCGTGATCTCGTCGCTGAAGTCGAGCTCGATCCTGCCGTCGGTGGCCAGGTGCTTGATCAGCGTCTGGAGGTTCTTGGCGTACATCTGCGTCGCGCTGCCCGGCATCGTGGCCGGCAGGTTGGTGATGCCGATGAGCGTGACGCCGTGCTTCACCACCTCCTGGTTCGGCACGGTGCCCTCGACGTTGCCGCCCATCTCGGCCGCCATGTCGACGATGACGCTGCCGGGCTTCATGGTCCGCAGCATCTCCTCGGTGACGAGCTTGGGCGCCGGTCGTCCGGGGATGAGCGCGGTGGTGATGATGAAGTCGGCTTCCTTGACGCGCTCCGCGATGAGCTCCGCCTGGCGTCGCTTGTAGTCGTCGCTCATCTCGCGGGCATAGCCACCGGAGGTCTCGGCCTGGGCCTTCTCCTCCTCGGTCATCTCGACCTCGATGAAGGTGCCGCCAAGGCTCTCGACCTGCTCCTTCACCACCGGGCGGACGTCCGTGGCCTCCACGATCGCGCCGAGCCGTCGCGCCGTGCCGATGGCCATGAGGCCGGCAACGCCGGCGCCCATGACGATGCCCCGCGCCGGGCGGATGGTGCCGGCGGCGGTCGTCAGCAGCGGGAAGAACTTGGGCAGCCGCTCGGCGGCGATGAGGACCGCCTTGTAGCCGCCGACGGTTGCCTGCGAGCTCAGCGTATCCATCGACTGCGCGCGCGTGATGCGCGGGATGGCGTCCATGCTGATGGCGGTGACGCCGCGCTTCGCCAGCTTCTGGGCCAGCTCCGGTCGGGCCAGGGTGCCGAGGGTGCCGATCAGGATCGTCCCCTCA
>DASTYP010000068.1:0-13345 GCA_035764845.1 Candidatus Limnocylindria bacterium | reverse complement strand
CGGGCGCCCGCGGCGCCCGCATCGGTCCCGGCCGCGTCAGCGCAGGGAGGCGAGCTCCTCCTGGGTGACATCGCCCGGGCGCTTGCCCAGGATGATCATGCCGAGGACCGCATCGGTGTCGACGTCCTCCTTGCGCACGGTGTCGACGATGCGGCCGTGGTACATGACGCTGATCCGATCCGACAGGTCGTAGACGTCGTGGATGTCGTGGCTGATGAGGAAGATGCCGATGCCCTCCTCCTTCAGCTGCCGGATCAGGTTGCGTACCTGCGTGGTCTCGGCCGGCCCGAGGGCGGCCGTCGGCTCGTCCATGATCAGGATCTTGGCGTTGAACTGGACGGCGCGCGCGATGGCCACCGACTGCCGCTGCCCGCCCGAGAGCGAGACGACCGGGGTCTTGAAGTTCTGGAAGTTCGGGTTGAGACGCCGCATCACGCCGCGCGTCGCGTTCTCCATGGCGCTGTCGTCGAGCGAGCCGACGCCCATGGTCAGCTCGCGGCCCAGGAACACGTTGGCCGGAGCGTCCAGGTTGTCGGCAAGCGCCAGGGTCTGGTAGATGGTCTCGATGCCGTAGGCCTTCGCGTCGCGCGGGTTTGCGAGGTGCGCGCGCTCGCCGCACACGAACACCTCGCCGGAGTCGGCGACCAGGGCGCCGGACAGCACCTTCATCAGCGTCGACTTCCCGGCGCCGTTGCCGCCGACCAGGCCGACGATCTCCCCCTCGTGGAGGTCGATGTTGACGCCGGCCACGGCGTGCACGCCGCCGAACGAGACCCGGATGTCGCGCATCTCGACGAGTGGCGTGGTGGCGGGCTGCGGGGCTGCGGTCACGGGATGGCTCCCTCCGATGCTCGCGTGGCTACCTGGCGGCCCGACGCCGGTTCCAGGTGTCGAACGCCACGGCCAGGATGAGGACGATGCCGGCCACCACGTTCTGGCCGGGCGAGTTCACGCCGATGAAGCTCAGTCCGTACGAGAGGGCCTGCATCACGAACGCGCCGAGCACCGCGCCCGGGATGGTGCCGATGCCGCCGGCGAACGAGGTGCCGCCGACGACGGCCGCGGCGATCACATACAGCTCGTAGCTGTTGCCGATGTCGAGCGTGGCCCCGTTCAGGCGCGCCGCGACGACCGCGGCCGAGAGCGCGGCCAGGATGCCCATGATGACGAAGGTCAGCAGGATGGTGCGGCGCGTGTTGATACCGGCCAGCTCGGCCGCATCGGGGTTGCCGCCGTAGGCGTAGACGTAGCGCCCGAAGCGACGGCGCGTCGCAATCCAGGTCATCACCACCGTGACCGCGATCAGCAGGATGACGGGCAGCGGGAAGCCGGCCGGCACCTTCAGGCCGCCGGGTGGCTCGACGATGCCACGCTCCTGCGCGTACTGCGTTGCGAGGCCCGCCGGCAGGTAGTTGCCGTTGGCGAACGCGGCCAGGCCCAGCATCGCCGCACAGCCCAGCACGCCGATGGTGACCTCGGCCCACATCGGTCGCAGGGGGAACCCGAAGCGACGTCGCTGCCGCCGCCCGTTCCACAGCGCGAAGATCACGAACGCGCACCCGAGCAGACCGATCCCCCAGGTCAGCAGCTCGCCGATGGACCCGCGCGCGCCGCCGCCGATGAGCTGGAAGGTGGGATCGAGCCGGGTGACGGCGGCGCCGTTGGAGAAGTACCAGATCGCTCCGCGGATGGACAGCAGTCCGCCGAGAGTGACGACGAAGGACGGGACGCCGATGTAGGCGATGATGAAGCCCTGGACCGCGCCGAAGGTCGCGCCGACGGCGATCCCGATGACGAGCGCGATGAGCCAGCGGAACGGGAAGTCGACGCCCAGGCCGAGGATGTTCGGCAGCCAATCGGTCATGAGCATCGCGTAGGTCATGGCGATGATCCCGGTCAGCGAGCCGACCGACAGGTCGATGTTGCGCGACACGATGACCAGCACCATGCCGGTCGCCAGAATCGCCACGGGAATTGCCTGCACCGCCAGGGTGACCATGTTCCCGGGGCTGAAGAAGCCGCTGTCGAGCAGCTGGAAGCCGATGAGGATGGCGGCGAGCGCCACCAGCATGCCGAACAGGCGAACGTCGACCTCGGTCGCGGACAGCATCTCCCGCATGCGCGTCGCGGTGCTCGCCGTGCGGGACTCGCCGGGAACCGGTGCGGTGTCGGCCACGTTCGCCATGAGGACCCTCCTCCTCACTCCGGACGATGTGGCCTGCGCCCCCGGGGGCCGGGGGCGCAGGCGGACGGTTCGGTCACAGCATGGAGCCTGCGACCCTTACTGGCAGTCGTCCCAGCCCGGGTCGGACTCGGTGACGCCGGCGCAGATCTCATCCTTGCCCGCGTACCAGCCGGCGCTCAGCACCACGTCCAGATCCTCGGCCGTGAGCGGCGTCGGCTGCAGGATCAGGGACTTGACGGTGTTGCCACCCGGGGTCTCGAAGTCGGTCGGGCTGTTGCCGTCGGTCGGGGCCACCGACGACTCGATGTCGATCGAGACATCGGCCATCGCGGTGCCCTGGCACATCTGGATGGCAGCCTGCCCGGCGGCCTTGCCGAGCTCGTTGGCGTTCTTCCAGACGTCGACGTACTGCTTGCCCAGCGCGACGTTGTTGAGGTTGGCCGGATCGCCGTCCTGCCCGCTGAGGGGCGGGTAGCCGTACGACTTGGCCTCGAGGGCCGCGACGACGCCGAGCGCCGTGCTGTCGTTCTCGGCAAGGATGGCGTCGATCGTCACGTCGTCAGCGTTGGCGGCGTCGATGATCGCTTCCATGTTCTCCTGGGCGGTCTGGGTGTCCCAGGCATCGGTGTACGTGCCGTAGTCGGCCGGCCACTCGCCGCTGCCGCCTTCCGGCCCGTTCAGGATGGTGATGTCACCCGCGTCGACCTTCTCCTTCAGGCCAGCGTCGTCCCAGCCCTGGGGCAGGAACGTCGAGGCGTTCGGGTCGCCGGGGTCGCCCTTGATGAGGACGTAGTTGCCCTCGGGCACGGCCTCGAGGACCGCGGCCGCCTGCGCCTCGCCGACGCCGACGTTGTTGAAGGTGATGTACAGGATGTCGGGATCCTCGATGAGCCGGTCATAGGCGATCACCGGGATGCCGGCGTCCTTGGCTTCCTGGAGTGCCGGCAGGACGGCGTTCTGGTCCTGCGCAAGGAGGATCAGGACATCGGCGCCCTGACCGATGAGGTTGCTGACGTCGGTCAGCTGCTGCTCGCTGCTGAGGTCGGCATCAGCCGAGATGTAGGTGCCGCCCGCGTCCTCGACGACCTGCTTGATGTTCGGCTCGTCGGCGGCCGCCCAGCGCGGCTGCTGGAAGTTGTTCCACGAGACGGCGACGGTGCAGTCGGTCGTCCCGCCGCCACCGCCCGAGCTCGCCGGCTCCGACGCGGAGCCCGAGGCAGTCCCGGTTCCACCACACGCCGCAAGCACGACGGCCAGCACGGCCAAGAGGGCCGCAAGCCTCCGGATCACCATTGAGATTCCTCCGTACCAGGTCTCTGGCCATCCCGAGGGATGGCGTGCCAGCACTAGGCTACTCTCCTGTCAAACCCCTCCTCGTCGCGCTCCAGGGCCGCATCGAGCGGCGCGGATCGTGGACCCGCCGGACGGCGGACGATGTCGCCACATCACGCGCTCACCAGCGCGGCAGGCGACCGAAGGCGAAGCTGAAGAGCCGCGTCCGCCAGCAGCGGCTCGAAGGCGAGCTCGGCGGCGCCGAGGGTCGGGGCATCGTCCCCCAGGGCCCCCGGCACGATGCGCAGGTGCTCACGGCCGGGCGGCAGCGCGTAGACGGCCACCGCCTCCTCGAGCGTGCGCGCCATGAGCGGGTACAGCCGCTCGAGCACGCCGCCGACGACGACCAGCTGCGGGTTGAGCACGTTCACCAGCGACGAGATGCCGATGCCCAGCCAGCGCCCGACCTCCTCGACGGCGGTCACGGCCCGCGGCTCCCCGGCCGTCGCGGCGGCGATCACCTCGCCGATCGCCTCGCGCCCGCCCTCGGGATCGAAGCCCGCCCTGGTGAGCAGCGCCCGCTCGCCGATCTCGGTCTCCCAGCAGCCGCGCGACCCGCAGGCGCAGGCCAGGCCGTCGGGGTTGACGGACATGTGGCCGATCTCGCCGGCGTAGCCGTCGATGCCGATGATCGGCCGGCCGTCCACGATCATGTTGCCCCCGACGCCGACCTCTCCCATCACGTAGAGCACCTCGTCGGCGCCGATGGCCGCGCCGCGGCGGTGCTCCGCCAGGCCTCCGAGGTCCGCCTCGTTGGCGACCCACACCGGCGCCACGACCGGGAGCGCCTCCCGCAGCCGCTGCGCCAGCGGAACGTCGCGCCACCCCAGGTTCGGCGCCATGCGCACGATGCCGTCGCTGCGCCGGACGATGCCGGCGACGGCCACGCCGATCCCCACCAGCGCATCCGGGTCGACCGCCCGCAGCAGCGGACCGACGAGCTCGACCAGGTCGTCGACGATCGCGTCGACCGAGAGGTGGCCGCGCGGCCGGTCGACCCGCGCGAGCTGGTGCAGCGTGCCGCCGAACCCGACCAGGGCGGCGGCGAGCGAGTCGACGTTCACCTCCAGGGCCACGGCCACGGCGCCGCGGGCGTTTGGCTGGACGATGGGCGAGGGACGGCCCGGGGTGCCGGCCGGCTGGTTCGGCACTTCCGTCACCAGGCCGCCGGCTACGAGCTCGCCGATCAGACCGCGGATGGCGGAGCGCGTGAGGCCGGTCAGGCCCACGAGGTCCGAGCGCGAGAGTGGACCGCGAACGTGCAGCTCACGGACGATGGCGCTCAGGTTCGAGCGCCGGACCGTCTCGCTGCGCTGCCCGACGAGGTCACCCGGCACGGACACGAAAGATTTGTGTTCCTCTTTCTCAAACGTTTGGAGTAGAGTCGTACAATCCGTCGGCGCGTGTCAATAGACCGACGGCCCTGAGCGGCCCGGCGCTGCCGTCCCCGAGCTCGGCCGGCGCGGGCCAGGAGCGGAGGCAATGGACGTCCTGCACGGTCGAGTGGCGATGATCACCGGCGCCAGCCGCGGCATCGGGGCGGCCACCGCCCGTTCCCTGCACGGCGCCGGCATGCGCCTCGGGCTGGTCTCGCGCAGCGGTGACGGCCTCGGGCTGGACGACGCCATCGGCATCCGGGGCGACGTCCGCGACGGTGCGTCCATGCGCGACGCGGCGAACGCGGTCGCCGAGCGCTTCGGCGGAATCGACGTGCTGGTCGTCAACGCCGGCGTCGGCGCCTATGGCCCGATCCTCGACCTCCCGGAGGAGCACCTGGAGGAGATGGTCGAAGTCAACGTGAAGGGCGCCATCCACTCGGTCCGCGCGGCGCTTCCGCACCTGCTGCGCAGCCAGGCCGCCGACATCGTCACCGTGGCGAGCGAGGCCGGGCGGCGCGGCCTGCCCAACGAGGCGGTGTACTGCGCCACGAAGTTCGCCCAGGTCGGGTTGACCGCGGCGCTCGACCACGAGCTGCGCGAGCACGGCATTCGCTGCACCAACGTGTGCCCCGGCGGCGTGGCCACCGACTTCGCCATGGGACGCGGACGAACGCCGGACATGCCGGCCCTCGCCGGCATGATGCGACCCGAGGACGTGGCCGAGGCCGTGCTGTGGGTGCTGACCCGGCCGCGGACGCATCGGATCCTGGAGGTCGCCTTCCGCCCGGTCACCGAGCCGTCCTGGGGCTGAGCGGTGAGCGTGCTGCGCTGGGGCGTCCTGTCCACTGCGGCCATCGGCCGCAAGGTGATTCCCGGGATCCAGGGCGCCGACAACTGCGAGGTCGTGGCCATCGCCTCCCGGGACCCGGAGCGGGGGCGCCGGGTCGCGGAGGAGCGCGGCATCCCGACCGTGCACGCCTCGTACGAGGCCCTGCTGGCGGACCCGACCGTCGACGCCGTCTACATCCCGCTCCCCAACCACCTCCACGCCGAGTGGGCCATGGCCGCGGCGCGCGCCGGCAAGCACGTGCTGTGCGAGAAGCCGCTGGCCCTGACGGCGGCCGACGCCGAGCGCATGATCGAGGCGGCCGATGCGGCCGGCGTGCGGTTGATGGAGGCCTTCATGTACCGCCACCACCCGTCGTGGGTCGCCGTGCGCGAGCTGGTGGCCGGCGGGCGCATCGGTCAGCTTGTGGCGGTCCAGACCTGGTTCAGCTTCTTCAACGATGATCCGGCCAACATCCGCAACATCGTCGAGACCGGGGGCGGTGCGCTGTACGACATCGGCTGCTACGCGGTGAACCTGTCGCGCATGCTGTTCGCGGCTGAGCCGATGCGGGTCACCAGCGCCATCCGACGCGACCCGCTGGGCGGGACCGATACGCTCGCGAGCGCCATCCTGGAGTTCGACGCCGGCATCGCCAGCTTCACGGTGTCGACGCGGGCCGAGGACGATCAGCGCGTCCACGTCCATGGCACGACCGGGCGGATCAGCGTCGAGATCCCGTTCAACATCCCGCCGGACCGGCCGACTCGCATCCACCTGGCCTCGGGCGGGGAGCCGCCGGTGGCGCCGAACGTCGAGACGCTGACCTTTCCCGCGGCCGATCCGTACACCGCCGAGGCGTCCGCCTTCGCCACCGCCGTGCTCGAGGATCGGCCGGTGCCCGTGCCGCCGGCCGATGCCGTTGCCAACCTGCGCGTGATCGAGACAATCTTCAGGGCTGCGGAGGGCAGCTGAGGAGGAGCCGAGCCATGCCGAGCACCCGCTCGCGGTGGGCGACGGTCGCGACCGTCCTGGCCGTTGGCGTCCTGGTCGTCGGCGGCATCGTCGCCGTCATGCGGCCATGGGGCGAGTACCGCGCCTGTGCGCCCGACGCGGAGCACCCCGAGTGGAGCGTGGCGCGGCGCTGGGACGAGGCCCTGCTCGATGCCATCCGCCGGGCGCTGCCGGCGCCGACGGTCCATGGGCGCAACCTGTTCCACACCTCGGCCGCGATGTGGGACGCCTGGGCGGCCTACGACCCGGTCGCCCGGGGCGTGTTCGTGACCGAGAAGCACACCGCCGCGGACGTCGCCGCGGCCCGCGACGAGGCGATCAGCTACGCCGCCTACCGGCTCCTGACGTCGCGCTACATCAACGCGGTCGGCGGCAACGAGTCGCTCTCCGAGTTCGCCGACCTGATGGACTCGCTGTGCTATCCGCTGGACGTGACGACGACCGAGGGCGACACGCCGGCGGCGTTCGGCAACCGCGTTGCCACCACCATCCTGGCGGCCGTCGCCGAGGACGGCTCGAACGAGGCGGGTGGCTACGCGCCGGCCGACTACGAGCCGGTCAACCCACCGCTCGTGGTCGCCGGGGACGAGATCAGCATGGTTGATCCCAACCACTGGCAGCCGCTCCAGATCGAGCACATGATCAGCCAGAACGGCATCCCGGTGACCAACGGGGTGCAGCAGGCCATCGGCCCACACTGGGGCCACGTGACGTCGTTCGCGATCCCTCCCGGCGGCACCGAGGGCGTGCCGATGGATCCCGGCCCGCCTCCGCAGTTCGGCAGCGACGAGTACCGTGATCAGGCCGTCCAGGTGATCCGGCTGTCGAGCGAGCTGGACCCGTCCGACCCCACCACCATGGACGTGTCACCGGGCGCCATCGGCGACAACCCGCTGGGCACCAACGACGGCGACGGCTACGAGGTCAACCCGGTCACCGGACAGCCGTACCCGCCGGACGTCGTGCTGCGCGCCGACTTCGGCAGGGTCATGGCGGAGTTCTGGGCCGACGGGCCGCACTCCGAGACGCCGCCTGGGCACTGGAACGTCATCACCAACCTGGTGGGTGACGAGCTGGGGACGGACCTGCGCATCGGTGGCGAGGGCCCGACCGTCGACCGCCTCGAGTGGGACGTGAAGGCGTACCTCGCCGTGAATGGCGCCGTGCACGACGCGGCGATCGCCGCATGGGGCCTCAAAGGCCACTACGACGGCGTCCGACCGATCTCCATGATCCGCTACATGGGCAGCCTGGGCCAGTCGTCGGACCCGGACGGCCCCTCGTACGATCCAAACGGGCTGCCGCTGGTCGATGGCCTGATCGAGGTCATCACCGACGGGACGACGAAGCCCGGCGGTCGCCACGCGGCGCTGGCCGGCCACGAGGGGGAGATCGCCATCCGCTCGTGGGCGGGGAACCCGGAGGACCCGGAGACACAGGTCGGCGGCGTCGCCTGGATCCGGGCGGTCGAGTGGATCCCGTACCAGCTGCCGACCTTCGTCACGCCCGCGTTCCCGGGCTACGTCTCCGGCCACAGCACCTTCAGCCGCGCCGCGGCGGAGGTCCTGACACGCCTGACCGGCAGCGCCTACTTCCCCGGCGGGGAGAGCGGCTACACCATCCCGGCGGGCTCGCTGGCCTTCGAGATGGGGCCCACCACCGACATCCGCCTCGAATGGGCGACCTACTACGACGCCGCCGACCAGGCCGGGCAGTCGCGGCTGTGGGGCGGCATCCACATCAGCGCGGACGACCTCAACGGCCGGCGGACCGGGGCGGCATGCGGGATCGCGGCGTGGTCGCGGGCTTCGGCGTACTTCGCCGGCGTCGACGGCTCCTGAGGCGCATCGGTTGACCGTTCGGCGTCTCGCGCTGGTGGCGGCGGTGCCGGTGGCGCTGGCCGGGGCCGTCGGAGCGTGGGTGCTCGCGAACGGCCGCGGCTCCACGCCCTCCGAGGCGCTGGAGGCTCCACGCTTCGTCGACGAGGCCGGCCCGAGCGGGGTCGACCACACCTACGACGGCGACTCGCCGTTCTTCGTGGGCGGCGGCGTCGCCACCCTCGACTGTGACGGCGACGCGTTCCCGGACCTGTACCTGGCCGGCGGCGCCAACCCCGCGGCGCTGTACCGCAACGACAGTGAGGTAGGCGGCACGCTGCGCTTCGAGCACCTGACCGATGCCGTGACCGACCTGACCGGCGTCACCGGGGCGTACCCGCTCGACCTCGACGGCGATGGCCTCACCGACCTTGCCGTGCTCCGGGTCGGCGAGAACGTGCTGCTGCGCGGGCTGGGGGACTGCCGCTTCGAGCGGGCGAACGAGCGCTGGGGCTTCGATGGCGGCGAGGCGCGGACGATGGCCTTCGCCGCCACCTGGGAGGGCCACGCGACGCTCCCCACGCTGGCCATCGGCGACTACATCCCGCTGACCGAGCACGGCACGCCGGTGCCGCCCTGCCCCGACAACCGGCTGCTGCGACCGACCGCCGACGGCACGACCTACGGCGAGCCGATCCCCCTCACGCCCGGCTACTGCCCGCTCTCGATGCTCTTCAGCGACTGGGATCGGTCGGGGCGGCGGGATCTGCGGGTGAGCAACGACCGGCAGTACTACACCGACGGCGAGGAGCAGCTGTGGCGGATCGAGCCGGGGGCCGATCCGGTCGCCTACACGGCGGCGGACGGATGGACCCGGCTCCAGGTCTGGGGCATGGGCATCGCCAGCCAGGACCTGACCGGGGACGGCTACCCCGAGGTGTACCTGACCAGCCAGGGCGACAACAAGCTCCAGACGCTGATGGCCGGCCCCGACGCGCCGACCTACCGCGACATCGCCTACGCCGCCGGCGTCCATGCGCCCCGGCCGTTCACCGGCGGGGACGCCGGCGGATCGACGGCGTGGCACCCGGAGTTCGTGGACGTCAACGCCGACGGCTTCCTGGACCTGTACGTGACGAAGGGCAACGTCAGCCAGCAGGTCGGCTACGCCATGCGCGACCCGAGCGAGCTGTTCCTGGGCCAGCCGGACGGCACCTTCCGCCAGGCCACGGAGGATGCCGGCCTGCTGCGCTTCGACCGGGGCCGTGGCGCCACGCTGGCGGACCTGAACCTCGACGGGCTGCCCGACCTGGTCGAGGTGTACCTGTCCGAACCGGTCGGCGTGTGGCGCAACGTCGGTGGTGGCACGACCGACGCCCCGCAGCCGATGGGCCACTGGCTCGAGCTCCGACTCTCCCAGGGAGGCCGGAACCGCGACGCGGTCGGCGCGTGGGTCGAGGTCCGCATCGGTGAGGCGACGATCCTGCACGAGGTGACCGTCGGCGGGGGCCACATCAGCGGCGACGCCGGGTGGATCCACGTCGGGCTGGGTCCCTCGGAGCGTGCCGAGGTCCGCGTGACGTGGCCAGACGGGACGGTCGGGCCATGGCAGCAGGTGGCGGCCGACGACCTGGTGATCGTGGCGCGCGACGCGGACCAGCCGCGCGTGGTGACGCCCGGCAGGGAGGACAGCAGTGGCGACGGTTGAGCAGGTGACCCGGTCCAGCGACGAGCTCGAGGTGACGGTGCTCCCGGGGCTCGGCTGCCGCGTGCATCGGCTGCGCGCCTTCGGGCGCGACCTGGTGCGAACGCCACCGGAGCCGGCGACGCACGCCGACGATCCGTTCTTCTGGGGCGCCTACGTCATGGCGCCCTGGACCAACCGGGCATCTGCCGAGCCGATGACCGTGGCGGGCCGCCGGGTGGACCTGGCGGCCAACTTCCCGGACGGGACCGCCATCCACGGCCAGGTCTACGCGGCGCCCTGGCGGCGAACCGGCGACGCGACCTTCGGCGTCGACCACGCCGCGGATGCCGCGTGGCCATGGGACTACACCGTCACGGCCGAGCTCGCGGTGGACGGTCCACGCCTTCGCCTCCGGTATCGCCTGGAGAACCGGTCGGATGCGACGATGCCCGGCGGGCTGGGACTCCACGCCTGGGTGCGCCGGCCGGTGGCGCTGGCACTGCGGGCTCGCGCCGTGGATCCGGCGAACGGGCGCCCGGACGCCGCGGAGGTCACCGCCACCGCCCGCTGGGGCCTCGACGACACGGCGCCCCCGGACGGCGTTGACGCGACCTGGCTGGACCTCGAGCCGACCGAGATCGGGTTGCGCTGGCCGGCGGAAGGGCTTGGCGCGACGCTGCGCGCGGCGAGCAGCGGAACGGCCGTGCACGCGGCCGTCGCGAATCCCGAGGAGCCGGCGGCGACGGCGGTGGAGCCCGTCACCCATCGGCCGTGGGGCCTGGACCGGCTGGCGCGCGGCGAGACGGGCGCCATGGACGTGCTCGCGCCGGGCACGAGCCTGGCGCTCGACCTCGAGCTCGCCGTGCACCGCGCGGCACCCTGAGCCACGACGAGACAGGGGCTCGCACGCATCTTGCGGACCGGGGGGCAGCGTATGGTTAGGCCGATGACGACCTCCGACCTCGCCCCAGCCGCGACGGACATCGAGCGCCTGGCGCGCGGCGAGCACCACGACCCCCACGCCGTCCTGGGCGCCCACCCCACCGGCGGCGGGACAGTCGTCCGCGCGTTCCACCCGGATGCGACGGACGCGGCGCTGGTGGCGCCGAATGGCGCCGCCCACCCGATGCAGTCGGTCGGCGGCGGGCTGTGGGCGGCCCACGTCGACGACCTGGCCCCGCACCAGGTCAGCTACCGCGTCCGCTTCACGTTCAGCGACGGCAACACTTGGGAGCGCGAGGATCCGTATCGGTTCGCGCCGACCGTCGGCGAGGTGGACCTCCACCTGATCGGCGAGGGGACGCACGAGCGGCTGTACGACGTGCTCGGCGCGCACCCGCGCACGCACCAGGGCGTCAGCGGCGTGAGCTTCGCGGTCTGGGCTCCGAATGCGCGCAGTGTCCGCATCGTCGGCGACTTCGACCGCTGGGATGGCCGCCTGCTGCCGATGCGCTCGATGGGGGCCTCGGGCGTGTGGGAGCTCTTCGTCCCCGGCATCGGTCCCGGCGAGCTGTACAAGTACGAGATCCTGGGCGCGGACGGCAAGCTGCGCCTCAAGGCCGATCCCCTCGCCTTCGCCATGCAGGTGCGCCCGGAGACCGCGTCACGCGTCTGGGATCCATCGGTCTATCCGTGGACCGATCAGGCATGGATGGCGGAGCGCGCGCAGCGCGATCCGTATCGGTCTCCGATGGCGGCCTACGAGGTTCACCTGGGCTCCTGGATGCGCAACCCCGACGGGTCGTGGCTGGGCTACCGGCAGGCGGCCGAGAAGCTCGTCGAGCACTGCCATCGCTTCGGCTTCACTCACGTCGAGCTGCTGCCGGTCGCCGAGCACCCGTTCGACGGATCGTGGGGCTACCAGGTCACCGGCTACTACGCGCCGACGGCCCGCTTCGGCAACCCGGACGACTTCGCCGCGCTGGTCGAGACGCTCCACAACGCGGGGATCGGGGTGATCGTCGACTGGGTGCCGGCCCACTTCCCCAACGACGACTTCGCCCTCCGCCGCTTCGACGGCACGCCCCTGTACGAGCACGCCGATCCGCGGCGCGGCGAGCACCCCGACTGGGGCACGCTGATCTTCGACTTCGGGCGCCCCGAGGTCCGGAACTTTCTGGTGGCCAACGCGCTGTTCTGGTGCGACCGCTACCACATCGACGGGCTGCGGGTGGATGCCGTGGCCTCGATGCTGTACCTCGACTACTCACGCAAGGCCGGCGAGTGGACGCCGAACGTCCACGGCGGCCGCGAGAACCTCGACGCGATCGTCTTCCTGCGGGAGATGAACGAGCGGGTCTACGGCCGCTTCCCCGGCGTCGTGACCATCGCGGAGGAGTCGACCGCCTTCCCGGGCATCACCCGGCCGACGTACCTGGGCGGCATCGGCTTCGGCTTCAAGTGGGACATGGGCTGGATGCACGACACGCTGAAGTACTTCAGCGAGGACCCGGTGCACCGCCGCTACCACCACGACAAGCTGACGTTCCGTGGCCTGTACAAGGACACGGAGCACTTCGTCCTGCCCCTCTCCCACGACGAGGTGGTCCACGGCAAGGGCTCACTGCAGCGCAAGATGCCCGGCGACCCGTGGCAGCGCTTCGCGAACCTCCGCGCCCTGCTGGTCGACATGTGGGGACAGCCGGGCAAGAAGCTGCTGTTCATGGGCGCCGAGCTGGGGATGTGGGAGGAGTGGTCGCACGACCGGCCGCTGCCCTGGGAGCTGTTGGATGCGCCGATGCACGGCGGGATGGCCCGCTTCGTGGAGGACCTGGGCCGGGTCTACCGTTCCACGCCGGCACTCTGGGCCTCGGATGACGCACCGGATGGGTTCGAGTGGATCGACGCCTCGAACGTCGAGGAGTCGGTGTACGCCTGGATCCGGCGGGGCGGTGAGGGCCGTGGGTCGGAGGCGGTGGTCGTGCTGAACCTGACGCCCGTGCCCCGCCACGGGTACCGCCTGGGCATGCCGTCGGCCGGCCGCTGGGTCGAGGCGATCAACTCCGACTCCGAGCACTACGGCGGGTCGAACCTCGGGAACCTGGGCGGCGTGGAGGCGGTCGAGGAGCGGTTCCACGGGCAGCCGGCCTCCGCGTCGCTGACCCT
>DASTYP010000067.1:0-4222 GCA_035764845.1 Candidatus Limnocylindria bacterium | reverse complement strand
GGTCGGAGCGTCATGCCTTCGCCTCCGCGGGAACGTAGGTGAGGAGCACCCGGTTGTCGGGCACCAGGAAGGCCTGCATGGACGCGCGCACCCGATCGGCGTCGACCGCGTCGTAGCGCTCGACCTCGTGGTTGATGCGGTCGGGCTCGTCGAAAAGGCAGGTGTACATGCTCAGCCGATCCGCCCGCTCGCCGATCCGCTCCAGCGACCCCGCCGCGTGCGCCGCGTGCAGGTTGCGGACGCGCTCCAGCTCCTCGTCTCGCGGCCCATCCTGCGCCAGCCGCGACAGCTCGGTGAACAGGGCGGCCTCCAGCGTCTCGGGCGTCACGCCCTCACGGGCGGTGGCCCACAGCGTGAGCATCGCCGCGCCGCCGACGATGGGGAAGACGAAGACGGTCACGTCCTGCGCAACGCGCTGCTCACGGACGAGCGACGCGTACAGCCGCGAGGCGCGCCCGGTGCCGAGCAGGTCGCTGACCACCTCCATGTCGTCGAAGCCATCGGTCCCGAAGGGCGGGACGCGGGCGGCCACGTAGAGGCGGGGGAGCGGCACGCGGTCCGGGATCGTCTCGCGCACCTCGCGGCCGATCAACGGCTCCACCGTCATGTCGGGCGGCGCTGGCAGCGCCGGGTTGGCCGGGATCGGTCCGAAGTGGCGCTCGACCATGCGCAGCGCCTCGTCACGCTCGAAGTCCCCGGCGATGGTCAGCACCGCGTTGTTCGGCGCGTAGTAGGTGGCGAAGAACTCGCCCACGTCGTCCAGCGAGGCGGCCGACAGGTCCTCCATCGAGCCGATGGTCGGGTGGTGGTACGGATGCGCCTCGGGGTAGACCAGCGCCTGCACTCGCTCGTCCCAGTCGCCGTAGGGCTGGTTGTCGACGCTGTAGCGGCGCTCGTTCTTCACGACGTCGCGCTGGTTGTCGAGCTTCTCCTGCGTCATGGCCGGCAGGAGCGAGGCCATCCGGTCCGCCTCCAGCCACAGCGCCAGCTCCAACTCGTGGCCGGGCAGCGTCTCGTAGTAGTTGGTGCGGTCCAGCCAGGTGCTCGCGTTGAGCGTCCCGCCGGCGGCCTGCACCAGGCCGAAGTGCTGGCCCTTCTCCACGTTCGCGGAACCCTGGAACATCATGTGTTCGAACAGGTGCGCGAATCCGGTCTTGCCGAGCTTCTCGTGCTTGCTGCCGACGTCGTACCACAGGTTGACCGCCACCAGCGGCGCGCGGGGATCGCGCGACAGGATGATGCGCAGGCCGTTGTCGAGGGCGTGCCGTTCGATCGGTACGTGAGCCACCAGCACCTCCGCTGTGCGGGACCGATGCGGCCGCTGCGCGGCCGGAGAAGCCGAAGCCGAGAAGACCGAACGGGCCGCGGTGGGCGGCCCGTTCATCGGATCAGGTCGTGGTTGGCGAGCGCGGAGGGATTCGAACCCACAACCTAAGGATTAAGAGTCCTTTGCTCTGCCGTTGAGCTACGCGCCCGCGGAAATGATGCCGTACGCCGTAGTGCCGGTCAACCGAACGTCAGGGCATCGCGTCCGTCTGCTGCCCGGGTCCCGGACCGCCGTTCGGCTCGGGTGACTGGCCGTAGTGGGCGCTCACGAAGTCGCCGATGGCGCCGAGGTCCACCGAGTCGAGGTACAGCAGGTTGCGCCACGACGTGACCGCGATGGGGTGGCCGAAGTCCTCGCCGCTCCACGGGGAGAGGATGAATTTGAACCGACCGCTGATGCCGCTCGAGGCCTGGGTCCGGACGTAGTCGGCCAGTTCGCTCAGCTGCTGCTCGTCGAGCTGGTCGGGCTGGTACCAGATCACGACGCCGCCGTGCTCGAGGTTGTGCAGCAGCTGCGACTCGTTCTGCGGCGTGGCGTACACACCCCAGTTGGCTGGCGTGTTCCAGTGGGGGCCCGACGTTGCCGGGATCGAGGAGTACGGAACGCCGCTCACGCCGCACGACGCGGGGTCGGTTCGGCAGTTCGTGCCCTCGCTGGTGTGATCCCGACCATCGTCCGGCTGGGCCGTCCCCGCGTTCGGGTTCGGGCCGGAGCCGAACAGGACCACGAGCACCACCACGATCGCCCCCACGACCAGCAGTCCACCGATCGCGAGAACTCGCCAATCGGCGAGCGGGGAGGAGGGTCGGTCGTCGAGGCGTCGGTTCAGCGCGTCGCTGGAGGCGCGCTCGCGTCGCTGGATGCCGGAAGTTCGTCGCTTGGCCATTGGCGCGGAAGGATAGCGGGAGAGCCGGATCGGTGCGCTGGCACCCAACCTGCTCGTTGCTAGAATCGAGGGTGCTGCGCCGTCGCTGTGCCGCGCCGTTTGATTCGCCCGCTCCCCGGAGGTGACATGACCACAGGCGACGCGCCACGCCGTCGCGAGAATCCGCTCACGCTCGTGAAGCGGCTCGTGTCGGGTGGGGTGAACCTGGCGAAGCTCGAGGTCCAGCGCGGCCGGCAGGAGATGGCCCGCAACCTCGGCCACCTGCGTGGCGGCATCGTGAAGCTCGCGATCGCGGCGGCCATCGCCGTCGTCTTCCTCATCGCGCTCATCGCGTTCGTGATGGCGGTCCTCGTCGTCATCGGCCTGTGGTGGGTCGCCCTGATCCTGCTCGTGCTGCTGGTGTTGATCGCCGGGCTGCTCGGCTGGCGCGGGGTGAAGCAGGTCTCGAGCACGAACTTCACCCCGGAGGAGACGATCGCATCGGTGAAGGAGGACATCGCGTGGGCCAAGAGCCGACTGCTGAAGCGCAGCTAGCCGATACGCGGCTGGCCATCGACGCCCAGCGCACCGAGCTCGAGCGGACGGCGGACCAGCTCCGCGACGCGCTCGACCTGAAGAAGCGGTTCCAGGAGAACCCGGCACTGTTCGTCGGCGTGGGAGCCGGTGCCGTCTTCCTGCTGACCGGGGGCCCGGTCCGGGTTGCCAAGCTCGTCCGGCGCCGCCTCTTCCCCTCCGATCCGGAGAAGGCCTACGACGCCCTCCCCAAGCCGATGCAGTCCTGGGTCGACCACATGACGTCCACCCTCGGCCCGCGCGCCGACGAGGCACGCCAGTCGCTCGCCCACGAGCTGCTGCTGTGGCGGCACGACCCGCGCAAGCACGGCAAGGTGAGCAAGAAGCTGGCGAAGCAGATCGCCGAGGGCCCGCCTGGGCCGCAGCGTGCGGTCTGGCAGGCCTTCGAGGCGGGCGCGGCGATCATCACTGCCGCGCTCGCGCGCAAGGCCGTCGAGCGGTTCCTCTCCGGCGAGCCGCCGTCGGGCCATCCGACCCTCGACGCCGTCGGGACGGTCGGGGGTGCGGCCAAGCCCGATCCCGAGCACGCCAGGAACGACGTCACCAACTCGCCGTCCCAGCGGGCCACCGCCGCGCGCCAGGACTACTCGGGGATCAGCTCCCGCGATCGCTGACGGCCGTCGAAGGCGCTCGTCGCCGTTCGTCGTACTGGTGAAGGCGGCCGCTGGCCTGCCGCACCCAGGAGGAGCCGTGGCCGAGTACCTCATCTACTTCAACCAGCAGTGGGTCGGCGACCACTCGGCCGAGTGGTTCCGCTCGCGCGGGCCGCTGGCCAACGCGGTCCTCGACGAGATGCGCGAGGCCGGGGTGTACGTCTTTGCCGGAGGGCTGGACGAGGACGGGCCCGTCTCCAGCGTGGACGCGACGTCCGGCACGCCGGTCGTGATCGATGGACCCTACGTCGAGACCAAGGAGGTCCTCGGCGGCTTCACGGTGGTGAACGTGCCCGACGAGGCGACGGCCAAGGCGTGGGCCGTCAAGGTCGCGGAGGCGTGCGGCTGGCCGCAGGAGGTTCGCCGCTTCATGCCGCAGCCCGGATCGGAGTAGACGGGGAGAGCCAGGCTTCTAGCGCGCTGGCCGCGCCGCGAACCAGCCGGGTCCGTTGAGCCAGCGATCGAACCGGAGGCCGGCGTCGGCGAGCAGCCTTCGGATCGCGCGCTCGTCCAGCACGCGGGCAGTGAACGGCTGCGACCACTCCACGCCGTCGACGCCGTACCGGACCTCGGCGGTGAGCCGGTCGCCGTCCACGCGAGCTCGCTCGAGTCGGACGCTTGCGTCACCGAGCCGGGTCGTCTGGCCGACCGCCGCTTCCGGATCCCAGCCGGGCGGGTAGGTCTCGCCGATCACGATGCCGCTCGGGGCGACGTGCGTCGCTGCCGTGTGCGCGAAGGCGACGCCACGGTCAGGGTCGTTGACCAGATGGCTGGCCAGCAGCA
>DASTYP010000066.1:0-5296 GCA_035764845.1 Candidatus Limnocylindria bacterium | reverse complement strand
GACACCGCGTAGAGCGGGACGAGGATCGGCGCCCACACGCCCAACAGCGCCACCGCCTCCAGCGGGCTCTCGTACGGACAGAAGATGGCGACCAGCGAGAGGCCCACGGCGAACAGTCCCGCGAGGCCGACGCTCAGGGTGAGTCGTGCCGTGCCGGGATCGGCACGAGCGGCCCGCTCCCACCCGTCGTCGCGTGGCGCGCGATGTCGGTGCAGCACGTGGACGGCGATGAACCCGACCAGGAACAGGGGCAGCGCCGCGCGCCACAGCGCCATGTGCTCGTGGTCCACCTGGCAGAGGAGCGGCAGTGCCGCGGACGAGCCGGCGAGGACGTAGAGGCCGAGCCAGCGGATCAGGATGGCGTCGAGGGCGCGGCGCAGGGGTTCATCGATCCGGCGTTGAGACTCGTTCACGACGCGACCACCTCCACTGCGGGCGCTCACGTCCCTCCCGGGCGCCGTTCAGCGTCGTGGCCGGGGCCACCTGGCTCAAGGGCCGATCGGCCCCGCGCGGGAGTCCGTGCGACCTGCGACCCGACCGCCTAGCATCCGACCATGACCGACCGCATCGCCGATACGCTGGCGCTGCTGCGCCGCACGCCCGAGCTCCTCACGGCGCTCCTGGCGGGACTCCCGGAGGCCTGGACCGATACGCCCGATACGCCGGACGGCTGGCGCCCGCGTGACGTCGTCGGACACCTCATCACCGCCGAGGTCGACGACTGGCTGCCCCGCACCCAGCGCATCCTGGAGCACGGCACGGCCGTGCCGTTCGATCCGATGGACCGCACCGCGATGTTCGAGCGCGATGCCGACGCAACGCTCGACGAGCTGCTCGACCGCTTCGCCGCGCTGCGAGCCGAGAACCTCGGCCGCTTCGAGGCGCTGGCGCACGAGGGCGACCTCGACCGGCAGGGCATGCATCCCGCGCTCGGCGAGGTGACGCTCGGCAACCTGCTGGCCACGTGGGCGGTCCACGACCTCAATCACCTCGGCCAGATCGTCGCGGGCCTCGCCGGCTCGCACGACGCGGAGGTTGGGCCGTGGAAGCAGTACCTGGGCATCCTGCTGCGCCGCACCGATCCCTCCGCCGTCGCGGGCTGAGCCACTCGCCGCGTGGAGCTCGACGCCCTCCTCCTGGCGCTGCTCTTCTTCGGGGCGGCGCTGCTGTACGCCAGTGTCGGGCATGCCGGCGCCTCCGCGTACCTCGCCGCCATGGCACTGGTCGGGGTGGCGCCGGCGACCATGCGACCGACGGCCCTCGTCCTGAACCTCTTTGTGGCCTCGATCGTGGTGGTGCGCTTCGCGCGCGCCGGCCACCTGCCGTGGCGCCAGCTCGTGCCGCTGGCAATCGGCTCCATCCCGATGGCGTTCCTGGGCGGCAGCATCGAGCTGCCGGGCGAGGTGTACCGACCGCTGGTGGCCGTGGTGCTCCTCGCCGGCGCCTGGCGGCTCGCGACGGCCTCGACCACCGACGGAGAACCGGAGCGCCCCGCGATTCCGCCGCTGGCCGGCGTCGCGAGCGGCGCCGGCATCGGTCTGCTGGCCGGTCTGAGCGGGACGGGCGGGGGCATCTTCCTGACCCCGTTGCTGGTGCTCACGAGGTGGACCGGCGTGCGCGACGCGGCCGGGCTGTCGGGCGCCTTCATCCTGGTCAACTCGCTGTCGGGCATCGCGGGACTGCTGACCATCGGCTTCGTGCTGCAGGCCGCGATGCCCATCTGGGTGCTCGCCGTCGTCGCCGGTGGGGTGCTCGGCTCGTGGTTGGGGGCGCACCGCTTCACCATCCTCGGGTTGCGGCGTGTCCTGGCGTTCGTCCTCGTCCTGGCGGCGGCAAAGCTGGTCTTCCTGCCGTGAACCGGGGGTAGCATGGCGCCGATGACGGCCACCGAACCGGCACCGGTCCACGGCAGCGAGCTCGTCCGCCTCGTGGGGGAGGAGGTCGCGGTGCCGCTCGTCACGGGCGAGACGCGGCGCTACGTCAACCTCGACTACGCCGCCTCCGCCCCCGCGCTGCGCACGGTCCACGATGCGGTGGAGGAGCTCCTCGGCTGGTACTCGTCGGTCCATCGCGGGGCGGGCTTCAAGTCGCGCGTGGCCACGACGGCGTACGAGGGCGCGCGCGAGTCGATCCGCCGCTTCGTCAACGCGCGCGACGACGACGCGGTGATCATCACCCGCAACACCACGGACTCCATCAACCTCCTGGCCGGCACGCTGCCATCAGGGACGCACGTCGTCTGCTTCGCCGGCGAGCACCACGCCAACCTGCTGCCGTGGAAGCGGATCGGGGTGCGCTACCTGCCCGTTCCCGAGTCGCCGGCGCAGATGCTCGAGACCCTCGAGGCGACGCTGCGCGCCCTGCCGACCTGCGGCGATCCCCACCTGGTGGCGGTCACGGGAGCGAGCAACGTCACCGGCGAGATCTGGCCCATCGCCGAGGTCGCTCGGATCGCGCACGACAACGGGGCGCGCCTGCTGGTCGACGCCGCCCAGCTCGCGCCGCACGCGCCGATCGACATGCAGCGCGACGGGATCGATTACCTGGCGCTGTCCGGGCACAAGCTGTACGCGCCGTACGGCGCCGGTGCGCTGATCGGCGAGCGCGACTGGCTGGGTGCCGGCGACCCCTTCCTGCGCGGCGGCGGGGCGGTGAAGCTGGTCACCGTCGACGAGACGCTGTGGGCGGACCTCCCCGACCGCCAGGAGGCCGGCTCACCGAACGTGGTCGGCGCGGTGGCGTTGGGGGTGGCGTGCGAGACGCTCGCGTCGGTCGGCATGCAGCGCGTGGCGGACGAGGAACGCGCCCTGCTGGCCTACGCCCGCGAGCGCCTGCGCGACGTCCCCGGCTTCCGGCACTACCGGGTCTGGTCGACGGACCACCCACGCGTCGGACTGATGACCTTCAGCCTCGGATCCGTGCCGTACGACCTGCTGGCCGCGGTCCTGTCGGCGGAGCACGGCATCGGCATCCGCCACGGCTGCTTCTGCGCGCACCCGCTGATGATGCGGCTGCTCAAGGTGGACGACGCCGAGGCGCATCGGCTGGTGGAGGAGACCCGCGCCGGCCACCACGAGCGGCTGCCGGGGGCGGCACGCATGAGCCTGGGACTGGGCTCCAGCCGGGACGACGTCGACGCCCTGGCCGATGCGCTGCGCGCCATCGCGACCGATGGCCCGCGCTGGACCTACGCGGTCAATCCGAACACCGACGAGTACGAGCCCGATCCGGATCCGCGACCGTTGCCCGCGTTGCGGATGCGCCTGGTGGACCATCCGCATGGCCACGGGGAGTCGGCTTAGGGGCCCATCGGAGCCGGTTGACACCGGACGATGGGGACGTTCGGCCCCATTGCCGGCTGGGCGGCGGATGGCAGAATCGGGCCCATGATCCGCCATCGGTCGACGGCGGCCGACGTCCCATGAGCGTCGAAGTCGTCTCCACCTTCCTCGCCCTCCTGGCGCTCGGCGCCGGGTTCGGCGTGCTCGCCACCCTCACGCTGTGGGTGCTGGACCGCATCGGTCTGGTTCCCGGCGCCATGGATGGTTTCACCGAGCTCGTTCGTCCGGCGGCGCTGTGGCTCGCCTTCCTGGTCGCCGCCGTGGCGATGGCCGGGAGCCTCTACTTCTCCATCGGCGCCGGCTTCGTGCCGTGCGACCTGTGCTGGTACCAGCGCATTGCCATGTACCCGCTGGCCCCGATCCTGGCCGTTGCCGCGCTGCGGCGCGACCCGCGGGTGGCGTGGTACGCGGTGCCGGTGGCCCTCATCGGTGCCGCCCTCTCGATCTACCACATCGGCGTCGAGCGGCTCCCCGGTATGCCGTCGGCGTGGTGCTCGCTCCAGTCTCCCTGCAACGTCATCTGGGTCGAGCGCTTCGGGTTCGTGACGATCCCGACCATGGCCCTGCTGGGCTTCCTCGCCATCGTGACGCTCCTGCTCGTGTACGCGCGTCCCGCGCCTGCCGCCGAGGAGACACGCGACCACCTCATCACGAACACGGAGCCGATCTCGTGACCACCCGAGCCGACCGATCGCGCGGCATGCCGCGCCGCACCACCGTCGAGACCGCGCCGCGCACCAACCGCACGCCCCTGCTGCTCGTGGGCGGCGGCATCCTCCTGCTCGTCGTCGTGGCCGCCGTGGCCGCCCTGCTGCTCAGCGGCGGTGGCGGCGGGCTGCGTGAGCCGGCCACGACGCCCATCGCCATCAGCGGCAATCCGCTCCCCGCCTACGACCCGAACACGTCCGATACCGCGCTCGGCCAGCCGATCCCCACGCTGACCGGCACCGACCTGTCCGCGCAGCCGATGACCATCGGCCCGGACCAGGGGCCGATGGCGATCGTCGTCCTCGCCCACTGGTGCCACGTCTGCCAGGCCGAGGTGCCCCAACTGGTCGACTGGCTCTCCACCAACCAGGTGCCCGAGGGCGTGAAGATCGTCACGCTCACGACCTCGATCACGCCGACCGCCCAGAACTACCCACCGTCCACGTGGCTCGACCGCGAGGGGTGGACGGCGCCAACGATGGTCGACGACGGCAACAGCCGCGGGCTGGATGCGCTGGGCATCAGCGCCTTCCCGGGCTTCGTCTTCGTGGATGCCGATGGGCGCGTCGTGCAGCGGGTCACCGGGCAGCTGCCGGCCGAGACGTTCGGCCAGATGCTGCAGGCCATCGCCCCCTAGGCCCACACGGCTGCCCGGTTGGCAGTCGGGCCCCGCGCTGCCACCATGGGGCCAGCATGAACCCCCATCAGGCCGCGGCATCGGTGCGCGACGCCCTCGACCGGCCGCTCCACGACCTGCGGGTCAGCGTGACGGACCGATGCAACTTCCGCTGCACCTACTGCATGCCGCGCGAGGTGTACGGCGTCGATCACGCGTTCCTGCCCCGCGCCGAGATCCTCGACTTCGAGGAGATCGCGCGCGTCGTGGCGGCCGCGGTCACCCTGGGCGTCCGGAAGGTCCGGCTGACCGGGGGCGAGCCGCTCGTGCGGCGCGACGTCGAGCGGCTGGTCGCCATGCTGCGGCAGATCCCGGGCATCGACGACCTGACCATGACGACGAACGGGTCGCTGCTCCGTTCGAAGGCGGCGGCGCTCGCGGCGGCCGGCCTGGACCGCGTCACGGTCAGCCTGGATGCCCTGGACGACCCGACCTTCCTGCGCATGAACGACGCCGGCATCCCGGTGGCGCGGATCCTGGACGGGATCGCCGCCGCCCAGGAGGCGGGCCTCGGACCGATCAAGGTCAACGCCGTCATCCGCCGCGGCATCAACGAGCACGCCATCTGCGA
>DASTYP010000065.1:0-4053 GCA_035764845.1 Candidatus Limnocylindria bacterium | reverse complement strand
ACGACCGCCTCGAGCGGCTCGTTCAGCCAGGTGCGGGTGATGGCGATGTTGCCCTCGAGCCGGAGGCGCGTGGCCACCGCATCGGGCGGGACGAGCGCGACGCCGTCCTCGGCGGCCTGGAGGGCCGCATCGGTGTCTCCGTAGTTCGAGTAGACGGAGCTCAGCTTCAGGCAGGCGAGGGACTCCAGGCGCCGATCGCCCTTGCGGGCGAAGAAGCCGCGGGCGCGTTCGAGGGACTCGAGCGCGCGTTCCCATTCGCCGCGGATGCCGCACGTCTCGCCGAAGAGCAGGCTCAGCCGGGCGTTCTGCTTGATCGTGTCGTCGGGGAGCGCCTGGAGCCACTCGTCGACGAGTCCGAGTCGTCCCTCGGCGACCACCTCCTCCCCGTACTTCGCGATGAGTCTCGCCGCCTGGCGCTGGAGGCCCGCGCGCAGGTAGTGGTGGATGGCCTCCGGCCACTGCTCGGTGGTCTCGAAGTACGAGGCGGCGTGGATGTGGAGGCCCACGACCTCCGCATCGGTCCGTTCGGCCACCAGGCGTCGCTCGAGAAACTCGCGGAAGAGGTTGTGGTACCGGAACCGGATGTCGTCCAGCCGGTTGGTGAAGAGGCCGCGATGCTCCAGTTCGGTGAGCTCGCGGCGACCATCGTGGACGCCGGTCAGCCGCTCCGCGACCTCCGGGGTGATCTGCTGCAGGATCGAGGTAGAGAGGAGGAAGTTACGCGTCTCCTCGTTCTGCTGGTCGAGGACTTCCTCGGCCAGGAAGTCGAACAGATCGCTGTCCTTCGTCGCCGTGATCGACTGGATGAAGGCGCGGCGCTCCTCGACGGTCTGCCGCTCACGCAGCGAGACCTCGACCAGCTGAAGCGACGCGGCCCAGCCCTCCGTGCGCCGCTCGAGCTCGGCCACGTCCTGGGGCTCGAGCGGGTCGTTGTAGATGTCGCGGAAGAGCTCGTCGATCTCCGGCTCGGTGAAGCGAAGCGCATCGGTCCTGAGCTCGGCGTAGCCGCCGTGCGTCTTGAAGCGGGCGAACTGGAGGCGCGGCTTGACGCGCGAGGCGAAGACGAAGCGGCAGGTGGCGGGCGCGTCGCGCAGGATCTGGTTCCAGAGCCCGCGCACCTCGGTGACCGCGTTGACGTACTGCCAGTCGTCGATGATGAAGGTGCATGGCTCCGTCAGCCGCTCGTGCATCTCCGCCAGCAGGTAGGCCGCCACGCCGGGGCGCGAGGAGCCGGGTCCGCCCAGCTGCTGGAGCATCGAGTGGGCACGCCGACCGAAGCCGCGGTGGCGCTTGCTGATCGCCTCGATCAGGTAGCTGATGTGGAACGTCCAGTCGCGGTCGTTGCGGTCCAGCTTGTACCAGTAGACCGGGAAGCGGACCTCGCGCTCCCACTGCCACAGGAGCGTCGTCTTGCCGTAGCCGGCATCGGCGGCGATCACGGCCGCTCGGCAGTCCGCCGCCTCGTTGAGCCAGTCGATCAGCCGCGCCCGGCGCAGCGTCGGGGTCGCGTACTGCGGCGACGCGACCTTGTTGAGGATCAGCGGATAGGTGTACTTGATGTCCGACAATCCACGGTCTCCGGGCGGGCGAGAGACGTCAGACCGTCGTCGCGCCCCCCGCGAACGCGCAGCCGATACGGATCCTACCGAGCGCCGATTATCGGTGGCTTACCGGCCGATGGAAAGGTCCGTGGCGGATGGCGCGATCGGGCAAGGGGTGGTGGATCGGCTACGCTGCGCGCAGCGTGCGTGCGTTCATCGGGATCGGCGGGAACCTGGGCAACGTGGCGGCCACCTTCCGGACCGCCGCTTCCGAGCTGCGCGCGATCGGCCAGGTGGTGCGGGTCTCGTCGATGTACGAGGGAGCGCCGCGCGACGCCTTCGACCAGCCGCGCTTCCTGAACGCCGCCATCGAGATGGAGGTCGATCTCGAGCCGCACGACCTGCTGGTGGAGCTCAAGCGTTTGGAGCTGTCGCTCGGCCGGGATCCGCAGGGGCGCCGATTCGGGCCGCGCGTGGTCGACCTCGACATCCTCCTCATCGACGGCCGATGCGTCACCGATGTCGAGCACGACCTGATCGTGCCGCACCCGCGCCTGCACGAGCGCCGCTTCGCGCTGGAGCCCGTCGCCGAGCTCGATCCGGGGCTGCACCCGTGGCGCGGGCAGGGTTGCGCCGACCTGCGGATCGACGTGTCGGTCGCGGACCTGCTGGCAACGGTGGCGGGCCAGGATGTGGTCCGGGTCGGTGGGCCGGAGTGGGCGGACCCGGTCTCGGCTGACTGATCGGTCCCCGCAGGCATTCCCGCCCGGCGGGCGTATCGGCGAAGGGACGCGAGAGGCTACAGGCGCAGCTTCGGCGGGTTGCCCGGGTCCCACATGTGGACGGTGTCGATGAACCGCACGATCCCCTGCCGGTAGCTCATCAGGATCGAGTGCGTGCGAGCGCCGCCGCCGAAGAAGCGGACGCCGCGCAGGAGCTCGCCATCGGTCACACCGGTGGCGCAGAAGACGACGCGCTGGCCGGACGCGAGGTCGTTGGTGGTGTAGATCCGGTCGCTGTCGTCGACGTCGACGCCCATGGCACGCGCGCGATCCCTCTCCTCTTCGGACCGCCACCGGAACCGGCCCTGGATCTCGCCGCCCAGGCACTTGAGGGCGGCCGCCGCCAGCACGCCCTCGGGCGCGCCGCCGGTGCCCATCACCGCGTGGATGCCGGTCCCCGAGACCGCGGCGTTGATGCCGGCCGTCAGGTCGCCGTCGCCGATGAGCTTGATCCGGGCGCCGGCGGACCGGACGTCCGCGATGAGCTTCTCGTGCCGCGGCCGGTCGAGGATGACGACGGTGATGTCCCAGACGTAGCGGCCGAGCGCATCGGCGATGGTGTGGAGGGTCTTCTCGACGGGATCGTCGATGCTCACCCGCCCGGCGACGCTCGGCCCGACGATCAGCTTCTCCATGTACGTGTCGGGCGCGTGCAGCAGGCCGCCGGGTTCCGCCGCCGCCAGCACGGCGGTCGCGTTGGGCGAGCCGGTGGCGACCAGGTTCGTCCCCTCCAGCGGGTCCACGGCGATGTCGATGGCCACCGCTGCGTCGGGGTTGCCGACCTCCTCGCCGATGTAGAGCATCGGCGCCTCGTCGCGCTCGCCCTCGCCGATGACGATGGTGCCGCTGATGTCGGCCTCGTCCATCGCCTTGCGCATGGCCGTCACGGCGGCCTGGTCCGCGCCGTCGCGGTCGCCCCGACCCATGAGGCGCGCCGCGGCGATCGCGCCGGCCTCGGTGGCGCGCACCGCCTCAGCGATGATCAGCTTGTCCATCCCCGCGGTCATCGGTCCGTCAATCCGTCGCGCTGATCAGTGCTTGAAGTGCCGGCGGCCGGTGAAGACCATCGCCATGTGGTGGCGGTCGGCGACCTCGATGGCCATCTCGTCGCGGATGCTGCCGCCGGGCTGGATGATGGCCGTCACCCCGGCCTGCGCCGCGATCTGGATGCCGTCCGGGAACGGGAAGTAGGCGTCGGACGCCATGACCGACAGCGGGGCCCGCTCGCCCGCCTTGCGCAGCGCCACCTCCACGCTCACCACGCGTGACGGCTGGCCGGCGCCCATGCCGATCATCGCGTGCTTCTTGGCGAGCACCACGGCGTTCGACTTGACGTGCCGCACGGCGCGCCACGCGAACAGCAGGTCGGTCAGCTCCTCCAGGGTCGGCCGCCGCTGCGTGACGGTCTGCAGCTTGTCGCGGTCCTCCTCCATCTCGTCGAAGGTCTGGACCAGCAGGCCCCCGCCAATGCGCTTGAAGTCGAACTTGCCGATGCCCAGGTCGTCCTCGTCGTTGGCGGCCGGCGGGACCTCGATGATCTCGAAGCCACGCTTGGTGCGGAGGATCTCCAGGGCCTCCGCGGTGTAGCCCGGGGCGACGATGGCCTCGAAGAAGCCGGGGCGGATGGCCCGCGCCGTCGACTCGTCCACGATCCGGTTGCAGCCGATGATCCCGCCGTACGCGCTGACGCTGTCGCCCTCGAGCGCCAGCCGGAACGCCTCCGCCAGGTC